>SICR01000008.1 GCA_009691335.1 Candidatus Zambryskiibacteriota bacterium | reverse complement strand
CAAGGTCAAGAAAACCCAGATGATTCTGGGTTTTCTTGTGCCTTTGTCCTGATGGGTGCTGAAGGCGCAGGCCGACGGGCCGAGCCGGGGTCGCGCAAAAATTCAACAGAATTTTATGTGTGATCAGTACACCCATCAGCCGCGCATCAGTTTTCAATCAATAAATTAGCCCTGAAAACTTCACGGGTGTATGGGATTTGAACCGTGGTAGTATTTTCTAATGGTTGATTTAGAGAAAACACAAAATGTCTATTTTATTGGTATTGGTGGAAGTGGCATGTCTTCTATTGCCAGTCTAGTACTCTCAAATGGTAAAAAAGTATCTGGTTCAGACAGAGATACGACTGAAACAACTAAAGAGTTAGAAAACAAAGGAATCAAAATATTTCATAATCAAAAACCTGAAAACATTTCTTCAGATATTGATTTGGTAGTCTACACAGTTGCTATTCCAGAAAATAATCCTGAATTACAAAGGGCGAAAGAATTGAAAATACCTTTTATTTCTTATCCAGAATTTATAGGAAAAGTTTCCAATGATATGAAAACTATCGCGGTATCTGGCACACACGGAAAAACTACAACTACAGCAATGTTGGCTCATATTCTAAAAGATACAGAAATAAACCCGACAGTTATAATTGGAGCTCGGATGAATAATCAAAATTCTAATTTTATAAGCGGAAATGGTAAATATTTGCTTATTGAAGCAGACGAATACAAAAAATCTTTCTTAAATCTATATCCAACCTATTTAGTTATCACAAATATAGACGAAGACCATCTTGATTTTTATAAAAATCTAAATGATATTCAAAAAACTTTTAAAGAACTTGCGGACAGAACACCGCAAGAAGGTGCAATAATATGTGATGCCTCAAACCCTCACATAATTCCAGTAATCAAAGAGTCTAAGATTAAAGTTATAGATTATGAGCAACCAGTATCATTGCAATTACAAGTTGTTGGAGAACACAACAGGAAAAATGCACTTTCAGCTTATTCAATGGCTAAGTATCTAGGAATAGATGAGCAATTTATTCTAGATAAGCTTAAAAGCTTCACAGGAGTAAAGAGAAGATTTGAATATAAGGGAGTTACAAAGAATGGCTCAAAAATATATGACGACTATGCCCACAACCCCCAAAAAGTGAATTCTGCTCTACAGGGAGCAAAAGAAGCATTCCCTAATAAGAAAGTTGTTGCTATTTTCCAACCTCATCTTTATAGCAGAACAAAACTTTTACTTACAGAATTTGGTGAATCTTTTAAATATGCTGATGAAATCATACTGCTCCCAATATATGGTGCTCGTGAAGAATTTGACCCAACTATATCTTCAGAAATGCTCAAGACTGAAATAATTAAGCATAATAAAAAAGTTAAAGTTATGGATGTAGATTCCGTGTTAAATGAGATAAATGGTAAGAAAAAAGAAGATATTGTAGTCATTTTAGGAGCAGGGGATATAACAAACTTGGCTACCACTCTTACAAATAGCAGTTCTAACTTCGTCCACTAGTCCGCGCAAAATGAAAACAGATCGGCTTTGGCTGGTCTGTTTTCATTTTGCTCGAGAGCACTGGGGACTTGAACGCCAGAGAAAGGTGACCTTAAGACAACTTTTCTCAAACCGAGGCAGGGTCGTGCGCAATTTCACCGGAAATTGACGCCTGACCAAGTCCCACTGTGTCCCACTGAAGCTTTAGCGAAAGGGGATCACTCGCGCCGCGCAAAATGGATTGCCTAGACAAAAGACCAACTTTTTGGTGGGACGCGCGAAGCGCGTCCCACGCCTTGGGGTCTTCTGTATCTTTTTCTACAAAACTGGAGCCAACAATCGGGATCGAACCGATGACCTCTTCCTTACCATGGAAGTGCTCTACCAACTGAGCTATGTTGGCACTAAGGAACTTCAAAATAATATTACACAAGAAGGCTTTTTTCAAATGTTGTTCGTCGTGCTACATTGATACTTATAAAGTTCCCGCCGAAGTAGCTCAGTTGGTAGAGCGGCAGTATCGTAAACTGCAGGCCACCGGTCCGATCCCGGTCTTCGGCTCATGGCATCTAAAGAAGAATTACAGATAAAAATAAAGGCGATAGAAGAGAGGATGTCCTCTGCGGATTTTTGGGCAGACCGAGATACCGCACAGGCTACAGTGCGGGAACTTCAGAATTTCAAAGATGAATTAGAAGGAGTAGGTAAATATGATAAGGGCGGAGCAATTATGACCATTTTCTCTGGCGCAGGTGGGGATGACGCAGAGGATTTCTCGCGAATATTATTGGAGATGTATCTAAAGCTTTTTGATAAGAAAAAATGGAGCTATTCAGTCATACACAAAAATGAAAATGACCATGGAGGGTATAGAAACATCACTTTAGATATCACTGACCATGTTTCGCATAAAGCTATGCAGGATCTCGGACCATATGGGATCCTGAAGAATGAATCCGGTGTTCATCGCTTGGTGCGCATATCTCCGTTTAATGCCAAGAGTTTACGCCACACATCTTTCTCAATGGTAGAAGTTATTCCAAAATTTGAAAAACCCGATGAGGTAAGTATTCCGCCGGAAGATATAAAGGTCGAGCTTTCTAAATCAAGCGGGCCGGGAGGGCAGAATGTAAATAAGCGTGAGACGGCAGTGCGTTTGGTGCATCTCCCGACAAATCTGGCAGTTCATGTCGAGTCGGAGCGTTCCCAAGCTCAGAATAAGGAGAAGGCCATGAGAATGCTTGAGGCCAAACTTTTTAAATTACAGGAAGATGAACGCCAAGCTAAAGAGAAGGGGATGTATATTTCCAAAACTACTCAGATCGAGTGGGGCAACCAAATCCGCTCTTACGTGCTTCATCCATACAAGATGGTCAAAGACCACAGAACCGATGTTGAAGTTCGTGATGTAGAGAAGGTGCTTAATGGTGAGCTTGACGAATTCCTTGAAGCAGAAAAGAATCTCTAATGTCTTTTCTAAATCTTTGCTTAAACTAAGTTTAGTGGCCACTGCCATATTGATGGGATTGAAAAAGACTAAAAGGTCAAAAGACTAATTTCCCAGATACTTTCCAGATACATTATTTTGATCCTATAGGATAATTATAATGTATCTTGTATTATGCTCTATTTATTGTTATTCTACAGACCATGCTAAAAATCAGGTTGCAGAGAGTTGGCAGGAAACACGAGCCGTCATTCAGGCTTGTTTTGACTGATTCTAAAAACTCAAGCAAGAGTGGTCGCTTCAAAGAAATTCTTGGTTCCTATGATCCTAGAAAAGCTGTTGAAGCTTTCAAGAGTGACCGTATCAAACACTGGCTTTCTGTTGGAGTGGGTATTACTCCTACCGTAAACAATCTTCTTGTCCGCAATAAAATCGTTATCGGCAAGAAAATAAATGTCTCAAATCCCTTGAAGGGTAAAGCTTCGGTTGCGTCTGGAGAAGTGGTAGTCGAGGAGTCAGTAGCTCCAGAAATTACTCAAGAAGTCGCTCCGGTAGTAGAGGTTCCGCAAGAAGTCCATGCGGATGTTATAGTTGAAGAGTTTCCGGCGCCAGCCACAGACGAAGGTGTGGAGAAAAAGACAGAATAACCTTAACGAATAAGAATATGATAGACGATGTACAATTTCTAGAATATGTTGTGAAAGCTTTGGTAAACTATCCTGAAGACGTCAAAATCAAAAGAACCGTAGACGAGATGGGTGTTCTCATGACCCTAGATGTTCATCCGGAAGATATGGGTAAGGTTATCGGTCGCTCAGGTAATACTGCCAAGGCTATCCGTATTCTTTTACGCATAGTGGGCATGAAGAACAATGCCCGCATCAATCTCAAAATCAACGAACCCAATATGGGCTTCGATCATCGCGCCCACAACACATCAACAACTTCCAGAGATTTGGACACAGCAATAGACGATCTTAATTTGGAGTAAGAAGTAGTCAGTGGGTAGTAAGTAATAAGAAAATGCATTTCCATCTAATCACCTTGTTTCCTAAGGCTTTTGATTCTTATTTAGGAGAATCAATCTTAAAGCGCGCTCTTGAAGATAAAAAGATAAAAGTCTCATTTTATAACCCGCGAGATTTTGTTAAAGATAAGTGGCGGAGGATAGACAGACCTCCTTATGCTGGCGGACCAGGTATGGTTATACAGACAGAGCCTGTGGTCAAGGCAATTGCTGCAGCAATTGCTAGAAGTCAGAAGCAAGTAGCAAGTAGTAAGAAGAATTCCACTTCATACTCCATACTTCCTGCTCCAAAAATTATATTTCTATCACCCAGTGGTAAACAATTTACAAATCAATACGCGCAAACAATTTCTAAAAAATATAAGCACGTTATCATAGTCTGCGGCCGTTACGAAGGTATTGATGCAAGGGTGAAGAAAATTTTCAAGATGGAAGAAGTTTCCGTCGGACCTTTCGTGCTAACAGGAGGGGAGTTGCCAGCCATGCTCATGATGGATGTAATGGCGCGTCGCATACCTGGAGTTTTAGGAAATATAGATTCTCTCGAGGAAAGGCGAGTGGCAAGCTCTGAAGTTTATACTCGCCCCGAAGTATTTAAATATAAAGGCAAGAATTATAGAGTTCCAAAAATCTTACTTTCTGGCAACACGGCTAAAATCGAGGAGTGGAAAAAGGGAAAAAGGGGCTAGGGGTTGACTTCAGGCAGCGAGAGAATGTGGAAGCTTGCTTACACAGAGCTCGAGCGAGCCTGAAGCGAGGCGAGCGTAGCGAGACTTGACAGAAAAACAAGGTTAAAGTAACATGTGGCACAACTTCGACTCGATTGAGTTATGACTGAAAACGAAGTGTTTGTCAGAGGAAACACTGTTTGAGTTCTAACAATTTAATAATTTAACGCGAATTTGCGCGAACGGGATAGAATATCGCGAATGAATCCATTCGTATGATTTGATCTCGTTCGTAAAGACTCGTGTCAATTTTTTCGTCATTATGGATACACCCAAATCCTCCTCAATCTCTCGTCCAAAGAAGTATTTCGGCCGATTCAGGAAGCCCCTGACAGATATGCCCAACCTTGTTGTTTCTCAGGTAGAGTCATTTAAATGGCTCATTGAGAAAGGCCTCAAAGAAGTCTTTGAAGAGTTCTCCTCTATAAAAGATTTTTCAGAAAAGAAGTTTCAACTTGATTTCGTAGGTTTTGAACTCGCGGAAGCCAAGATAGACGAATACACCGCTAAAGAAAAGAAGCATTCTTACGAAGCTTCTTTGAAAGTGCGCGTGCTATTGAAGAATCTTGTGATGAAGACGGAGAAAGAACAAGAAATCTTTATGGCAGACCTACCCCTTATGACCTCGCATGGCACTTTCATCATCTCTGGTATTGAACGCGTTATCGTCCCACAGTTGGCTCGTTCTACAGGAGTATCCTTTACTTCTCAAGAGCTCAAGGGGAAGAAGACTTTTGGGGCCAAAATTATCCCGGGCCGTGGTGCTTGGATAGAGATAGAAACTGATGCGGACGGTATCATGTATGTGCGCATTGATCGCAAGAGGAAATTCCCAATAACCACTCTTCTGCGTGCGTTTGGGCTCGCTTCTAATGAAAAAATCTTGGCTATTTTTTCCGGTCATCCGGAAGCCAAGCATTTCTTGGAGAAAACTCTTGCAAAGGATCACACAACTAGCGTGGACGAAGCTGCTATTGAGATACACCGCAGATTACGCGACGGCGACTTGGCATCCGCGGAGAATGCCAGGGAATTTGTACTCTCCATTTTCAACAAGGAACGCTACGATCTCTCGCGAGTCGGACGTTTCCGATTCAATAATCGTTTCGGTATCAAGGAGACTACCAAGGAAATCGAGCGTCGCACTCTCTCACTTGCCGATATTAACTTGATAATTTTGCATATTATCCACCTCAACGTTACTCCCGGCTCAACTGCCGATGACATCGACCATCTAGGTAGCCGTCGCGTGAGATTTGTTGGAGAGCTTTTCCAGCAGAAGATTCGTGTCGGTATGTCTCAAATCAAGAGAAACATCCAGAATAGGATGTCGACTATTGACACTGATGTCACTCTTCCGGTTCAATTTATTTCTCCCAAGCCTCTTCAAGCAAGGATTAAAGAATTCTTTACCACCTACCAGCTCTCACAGTTTATGCAGCAGATAAATGCTTTAGAAGAACTTGAACATCTTCGTACCGTCTCAGCTCTTGGCCCTGGCGGTCTTAACCGCGCTCGCGCTGGCTACGAAGTGCGCGATGTCCACCCATCTCACTACGGCAGACTTTGCCCGATACAGACTCCAGAAGGTCCGAACATCGGTTTGATTTTGCGTCTCGCTTCTTATGCTCGGGTCAACGATTTCGGCATGATAGAGACTCCGTATGCAAAAGTTTTGGATGGGAAAATAACTGGTGAAATACAATACTTAAACGCTCTTGAAGAAGAGAATTTCAACATTGCCCATGCCGCTACGCCGGTTGTAGATGACATATTAGTATCGGATGTTGTGGAAGTCAGGGCAAAAGGCACTCCCATGACCGTACCCAGAGATCAGGTGCATTATCTTGACGTCGCCACAAACCAAGCATTTTCAGTAGTGACTTCCATGATTCCGTTCTTGAACCACGACGATGCAAATAGAGCGCTCATGGGTTCAAACATGCAGAAGCAGGCCACTCCATGTATTGTTCCCGAAATGCCTCTGGTCGCCACTGGCATTGAAGAAACTGCTATCCGAGATACTGGTCGCGTGGTGTTCTCTCAGAGCGAAGGAACAGTCTCTTATGTTGATGCCAAGAAGGTGTCCGTCAAAGATGCTAAAGGTACATCTCATGATTATCCGTTGGTAAATTTCTCAATGACCAACGGCTTCACCGCCTTCCATCAGCGCCCATCAATCGATCTTGGTCAGAAGGTCAAGAAGGGAACAGTACTTGCAGATACATCTTCTTCTGACCAAGGACAGATGGCTATTGGTCAGAACGTTCTTGTCGCATTTATGTCTTGGTCTGGTGCTAACTATGAAGACGCCATTATTATTTCCGAGCGTCTGGTGGAGAAGAGCAAATTTACTTCCATCCATATTGAGGAGTTCACTGTCAGTGTGCGTGATACCAAACTTGGTCCGGAGATGACTACCTGTGATATCCCGAATGTGGGAGAATCAAAGCTCAAGAACTTGGCGGAAGACGGTATTATCCGCGTCGGAGCGGAAGTGCGGTCTGGCGATATTCTCGTCGGTAAGATTACTCCAAAAGGTGAGTCACAACTTACTCCTGAGGAACGTTTACTACGCTCTCTCTTCGGCGAGAAGGCCAGAGATGTCAAGGATACTTCTAAGAGAATGGAAGGAGGTAAGCGTGGTCGCGTCATCTCAGTCCAAGTATTTTCTAGAGAGAAAGGGGACAAGCTTGACTCTGGAATCTTGAAGCAAATTCACATCCAGATTGCGCAGTTGAGAAATGTCTCTGTCGGTGACAAGCTCGCCGGTCGTCACGGCAATAAAGGAGTTATTTCCAAGATTCTTCCGGTAGAGGACATGCCTTACATGGCAGATGGCACTCCGATCGACGTAATTCTTACTCCGCTTGGCGTGCCAAGCCGTATGAACTTGGGACAAATTCTTGAAATGCATTTAGGCCTCGCCGCTCACACGCTCAACTACCAGGCTATCGTTCCTCCTTTTGCCGGTGCGACAGAAGAAGAAATTAAGGAAGAATTGGTAAAGGCTGGTATTCCTGAGGACGGTAAGGTCAAACTATTTGATGGTCGTACTGGAGAAGCTTTCAGTCAAAATATTGCTATAGGCTATATGTATATCTTGAAGCTTCACCACATGGTTGAAGACAAAATTCATATGCGCTCTATTGGTCCATATTCTCTCATCACTCAACAGCCTCTCGGAGGTAAGGCCCAAAACGGAGGCCAAAGATTTGGAGAGATGGAAGTCTGGGCGCTTCTTGGTCATGGTGCTGGATACACTTTGCGCGAAATGCTCACCATTAAGTCAGATGATATTCTCGGTCGTTCGTCTGCCTTCGACGCGATAGTCAAAAATGAGAAAATCCCAGAGCCTAATCTGCCGGCCTCATTTAATGTTCTCCTCAATAATCTTAGGGGGCTTTCTCTGGATATTGAGCTTAAGAAGATAGATGGACAACCAGTTCTCGAGGATTCCTCAACTTCGTTTGGAACAAGTAGAAGCAAGTTTAATTAATCTTCCATGAATAACTACAAAAACACCCCAGAGCAGTCCTCAAAGTTTGAAGTGATTTCCATCAAGCTTGCTTCGCCTGAGCGAATTAAAGAATGGTCTTATGGGGAAGTCACCAAGCCAGAAACTATAAATTACAGAACACAGAGAAGCGAAAGGAATGGTCTCTTCGATGAGAAAATTTTCGGTCCTGACAAAGATTTTGAATGTTATTGTGGTAAATATCGTGGTATTCGCTACAAGGGTATTATCTGCGAGAAGTGCGGAGTTGAGATTACTCGTTCCATCGTCCGTCGAGAGCGCATGGGCCACATAGAACTCGCTTCTCCCGTGGCGCACATCTGGTTCCTTAAAAATGTGCCATCAAGAATCTCATTGGTAATGGGCATTCCGGTCGCGGATTTGGAAAAAGTAATTTATTTCGCCGGTTACATTGTCACTTCTATATCTCTTGCCGAGAAAGAACGCGTGCTAAAGGACCTTGATTCTGAATTCAAAGCCAAATTTAAATCTCTTCAAGATGAGAAGAGTCGTATAGCGTTGAAAGAGCTTGCTCTCGCTACTAAGCGAGACATTGAGTCATTGGTTCCTGGAAAAGTGCTTAATGAAGTTGAGTACCACCGCTCTTCGATCAAATATCCAACCATCTTCGAAGCCGGTATTGGAGCGGAGGCAATCTATAATATTCTCAAAGGCTTGGATATTAAGAAGCTTCTTGCTGAGTTAACTGTTGATCTGGAGAGAGCTCCTTCTACCGAAATTCTTCGTTTGAACAAGCGCATCTCGACACTGACCTGGATGCTCAATTCTGGCATCAGGCCTGAATGGATGTTTCTTGTCCGTGTACCAGTCATCCCTCCGGCTATCCGTCCGATGGTTCCGCTCGATGGGGGACGCTATGCCACTTCAGACGTCAATGACTTGTATCGTCGCGTCATCAATAGAAATAATCGTTTGAAGAAATTAAAGGAAATCAATGCTCCAGATGTCATTTTGCGCAACGAAAAAAGAATTCTCCAAGAAGCCGTTGATGCTCTGATAGACAACACTATCAGGCATGGAAGTATAGCGGGCAATCAGTCGCAGCGAAGGCCGTTGAAATCTCTTTCTGACAATCTTAAGGGTAAGCGGGGACTCTTCCGCCAGAACCTTTTAGGCAAACGCGTTGACTACTCCGGTCGCTCCGTTATTGTAGTCGGTCCCGAACTCAGACTTCATCAATGCGGCCTTCCCAAGCACATGGCTCTTGAGCTCTTCAAGCCATTTGTTATCTCAGAACTTTTGAAGCGTGAGCTTGCTCATAACATTCCCGGCGCTCGTCGACTTATTGAAGACGCTATTCCGGAAGTTTGGGCAATTCTAGAAACTGTCATTGCCGGTAAATATGTGCTTTTGAATCGTGCCCCAACCCTTCACCGTCTCGGTATACAAGCGTTCCAGCCAGTACTTATCGAAGGTAATGCTATCCAGCTTCATCCATTGGTCTGTACTGCTTTCAACGCAGACTTCGATGGTGACCAGATGGCCGTCCACGTGCCTCTCTCAGAAGAAGCTCAACACGAAGCTCGTCTAATTATGGCGGCAGATAGAAATATTTTGAAGCCGGGCAATGGTGAACCTGTTGTTTCCCCAAGACAAGATGTGGTGCTTGGAACATATTGGGTGACTAGGATAGAACCAGGCGCAAAAGGAGAGGGCAAATATTTCTCTTCGCCAAACGCTGCCGTTCTAGCTTTTGACTTCGGCATTGTTGATCCGCGGGCCAAGATTCTGGTTATGCCTTCTGACACAGCCCGCTACAAGCAGTTTGAAGGTAAGGTGTTCGAGACTTCTGTTGGCAGACTTCTGTTTAACCACGTTCTGCCGGTAGAATATCCGTTCATTAATAAAGAGGTGGGAAGAAAAAAGATGTCTGAATTGATTGACGACATGCTTGAGAAGTATGGTGTTGATGGAACTCCAGCTATCATTGATCGCATCAAGTCCTTTGGCTTCAAATACGCCACTTACTCTGGTATCACTTGGAGCTTGGGAGATGTAAGGATACCTCAAGGTAAAGACGCCTTGATCGATAAAGGTAGAACTCAGGTAAATGACGTTATCAACCAATACAACGATGGTCTTCTCTCAGAACAGGAGCGCATCACTCGTTCAGTCGAGATCTGGCAGGGAGTCAAGGCAGAAATAGAAAAGACTATACCAGCTACTCTCAATAGTTTTAACCCGGTTTATGACATCATTCATTCCGAAGCACGAGGGTCCTTTGGTAACCTCAACCAGATGGCCGGCATGAAGGGTATCATTGCAAATGTTTCTGGAGAATCCCTCGAGTTTCCGATTATCTCAAATTATAAGGAAGGACTTACTCCACTTGAATACTTCATCACTACTCACGGTTCAAGAAAGGGTCTGACTGATACCGCACTCAACACTGCCAAGGCCGGCTATCTGACTCGTCGTCTCTTCGATGTGGCTCAAGATGAGATTATCAGCGAGAATGATTGTGGCACTAAGGATGGTGCAATAATTTCCCGCAAGTCCGCTTCTGGTATCGAAATCCCTATTAGTAAAAATATCAAAGGCCGATTCCTTGCCGCTGACCTTGCTAATGACAAGGGTGAAGTCCTCTTCAAGAGGGGACACTTTATTACCAAGAGCGACGCCGAAACCATTGACGCTTCCAATGTGGAGTCAGTCAATGTGCGATCTCCGCTCGGATGCAAGTCTATATACGGTGTCTGCATAAATTGTTATGGTACCGACCTTGGCAATAACAAAGTTGTAGAACTTGGTGAAGCGGTAGGAACCGTGGCCGCTCAAGCTATCGGTGAGCCGGGAACGCAGCTTACAATGCGTACCTTCCACGCTGGAGGTGTTGCTACGGCTGCTGGTGACATCACGGCTGGTCTTCCTCGTGTTGAAGAAATTTTTGAGAAGAGAAAGCCCAAGAATCCAGCAATCGTCAGCCACTTGGATGGCATTATCTCTGAGATAAAAGTCATTGGTCATGACAGACTCATCGTGGTTACGCCGGAAGTTGGAGAAGTAAAAGGCAAGAAACTCGACAATGAATATACTGTTCCGGCCTCTCGCGCCTCGCTCGTTAAGGTTGGACAGGAAGTCAAGAAGGGCGACATTCTAACAGATGGTTCCGCGGATCTCGACGAACTTTTCCGTTATGCTGGTCGCGAGAAAACAGAAAATTACATCATTCATGAAGTCTCCAAGCTTTATGAACTCCAGGGTGCCGCTGTTTCTCATAAGCACATCGAGCTGATTGTTCGTCAGATGTTCTCTCGCCGAAAGGTTAAGGATGCTGGTGATACACACTTCACTCGAGGCGATATTGTCGAAGTTTCAGATATCACGGAAATTAATAATGCTCTCAAGGAAAAAGGCTTGGAGGAAGCTAAGGCTGATGATGCCATCATGGGTATTACCGAAGTTTCTCTTTCGAGAGCGAGCTTCCTATCGGCCGCTTCGTTCCAGCACACTCCTCGCGTACTTATCCAAGCCGCAATTAGGGGCATGGAGGACCAACTTGTTGGTCTCAAGGAGAACGTCATTATTGGTCGCCTAATTCCAGCCGGTACCGGCTTTAAGGGAGGTTACAAAGAACAATTAATATGCGAGGCGATGTCGAAACAATCAAAGAACGGCTAGATATAGCCGAACTAGCTTCTGGTTATGTCAAGCTCGAGAAAGCCGGACAGGGATTTAAAGCGCGCTGCCCATTCCATAATGAAAAAACTCCATCCTTCTTTATCTCACCAATGCGCCAGAGTTTCTATTGCTTCGGTTGTGGCGCGAAGGGCGACATCTTCACCTTAGTCCAAGAATTAGAAGGTCTCTCCTTCAAGGAGAGTTTGAAGATGCTTGCGGAAAAAGTGGGGATAGAGATCGAGTATAGCCCGGTTCTAGCCGGTGCTCGTACGGAGAAAGACAAAATAAGGGAAGTGTTGGAGAAGGCTACGCAATTCTTTAGGAATCAATTGTTGGGAAGTGATCAGGCGCGAACATACCTCTCCTCGCGCGGTATAAATGAGGAGTCGCAGAAATTGTGGCGCTTAGGCTACGCACCGGCCGAGTGGAGAGCTCTTTATAACCATCTTAGTCAGTTTGGATACAGCAAAGATATGCTTATGAAAGCCGGATTAATAAAATCTGTTGAAGGTGGGATTAAGGAGCCGTATGATGTTTTCCGAGATCGTCTAGTATTTCCACTTTCTGATGCATCGGGCCAAGTGATAGCATTTTCAGGTAGAGCTTTGGCAACTGAAACTCAGCCGAAATATCTCAATAGCCCTGATACAATCCTCTTCACTAAAAGCGAGGTGCTCTATGGTCTAGACCTCGCTAAAGAGAAAATCCGCCGGAAAAATTATGCGGTGCTCGTCGAAGGACAGATGGATCTAGTCCTTTCTCATCAAGCTGGAGTGGATAACACGGTTGCTTCGTCCGGAACAGCCTTCACGAACGCCCACTTGGAACGCCTAAAGAGATTGTCTGCGCGCATCATTCTGGCTTTCGATGGCGATAGCGCCGGTGACAAGGCGGCAGAGAAGGCCACGGAGCTAGCTCTCTTCATGGGACTTGAAGTCAAGGTCGCCAAGCTTCCAGAAGGCAAAGACCCAGCAGACGTGGCCAAAGCCAAGCCAGAAGATTGGAAAGAAATTCTGCGTAGCGCTTTGCCAGCTATTGAACACTTCTTGGAGAAGATAATCTTGAGTGAGAAGGATAAGCGCAAAGCAGGCAAGCTCATAGGAGATAAAATTCTACCACTTATGACACTTCTCCAAAGTTCCATCGAGCGTTCCCACTTTGTCTCACTCATCGCCAAGCGCACTGGCATCAAGGAAGAAATTATTTGGGATGATTTGAAGAGAGTGAAGAAATCAGATTTGACTCGAAAAACCACGGAAGTATTTTCTGTTGAAAATCTTACTGGCTCTCCTGCCGACGCGGTCCGAGACGGTTTATCACCTCAGAATCTAGCTTCTAAGAGAGAAAAAATTGAAGAACGGTTGACGGAAGTTAGGTTGTGGGTAAAGGAGCTTACAAAGAATTCGCCAGAAGCAAATGACCTTAAGAAAGAAGAAGTAGAGCTTGAGGGTCATTTGTCGAAAGAATTGTTGGGTCAGGAGCTCTCGGAACTCTCTCTAGCATTAGCCGTTGCTGAGACGTCTAAAGATAGTGAAGAGGCAAGTAAGCTTACCAAACGCATCCATGGAGTATTGAAGAAAATACAGGTTCTTGAAGATAAAAAAGTGTTGTAGAATAATCAACAGACTTTTTGATGAATAAATCTAAAAAACAAAAAAATAGAAAGACCACCAAAACGGTTACAAATAAAAAACCGTCTAAAAAAACCAAAAAGGTTTCAAAGACTAAAAAGTCTAATTTAACAAAGACAAAGCCCAAGAAGCTCACTAAGCAAAAACTTAACCAAGTATTGAGGACCGACCGTCTCATCACTCGTGGCAAGGAGAGGGGTTTCGTCACTTATGATGAGATATTGAAGGAGTTTCCGACGATAGAGGATGACATTATCTTTCTTGATGAATTATACGAAAAATTAAATACCTTAGGCATCGATATTCTCGAAGGGGGAGGCCTTCTTGAGATACCAGAGGAAGTGGTAGATAAGAAGTATGCGTATTCTAAAAGTGGGGATTCTTCTTACGATTCCATCCAAATGTATCTGCGTGAAATCGGCCAATATCCGCTCATTGCCGGCTCCATGGAGAAGGAGCTCGCCAAGCGCATTGAAGCGGGGGATTTGGATGCCAAGAATCTCTTGATGAAGGCGAACCTACGCTTGGTGGTCTCCATTGCCAAGAAATATGCCAACAGAAGTCCGGACCTTACGCTGCTAGATCTTATTCAGGAAGGGAATCTCGGTCTACATAAGGCGGTAGAGAAGTTCGATTGGACTAAAGGATTTAAGTTTTCAACTTACGCTACTTGGTGGATACGCCAAGCTATTACTCGCGCATTGGCGGACCAGTCTAGAACTATTCGTGTGCCAGTGCATATGGTAGAAACTATTGCCAAGTATAAGCAAGTTGTGCGTCGCCTTACTCAAGATCTAGGTCGTGAGCCATTGCAGGAAGAGATTGCCATGGAAATGAACTTGGATGTCGAAAAAATCTACCAGATAGAGAAGATTGACCAAGTTACAGTTTCTCTTGAGACTCCCGTTGGAGATGATTCTGATGATAAGTCAAAACTTGGAGATTTTCTTGCTGATGATAAGATTCTTTCTCCAGAGCAAGAATCTTCCCGTCGCATCGTTTCTGACCAAGTGAGAGATATTCTAAATGATCTACCGCCGAAAGAAAGAAAAATTCTTGAGATGCGACATGGACTACTCGATGGCTATACTCATACGCTTGAGGAGGTGGGGAAGGTCTTCGGCGTCACTCGCGAACGCATTAGACAGATTGAGGCTAAAGCTCACGAGAAGATAAGACAACACGAAAAGATAGATAGGTTACGTGGATATTAGGTATTATTTATCCAGTACTGAGCTTTGGTATGGGACGAATAAATAGATTGAGATAGTATTAGAAAATTATTCTAATTTCTAATTTAATTTAATTAACGTAAATAATCTAGATGTATTGAGGTTAATTGAAATTAATTCATTAATTCACTAATTTATACAACTCTCTCCAAATGGCATACATAGCATTGGTGTCTAGTTTGCAGTATTCGCGCAGGTTGCCGATTATTTCTACTTTTTCTTTTTCGTCTAAATTGTTTGTGACAAGTTGATTCCACTTTTCTGCCGCGGTTCCACCTTCTGCTATTTCTAGGTCATCATATTTGAGAGAGGGAACTAAGACTGGTAGAACTTTCTTGATAGATGTTTTGCCTTTATAGTCCTTATGTACATGATATTGTTTTTTAAAAATAACTTCGAGATCAAATATTCTTTTCTCCACTTCATCAAAAAAGTTTTTATATTCAGGCAAGCGATGGCCTAGCTCCTTGTTGCGGCTACATTCAAAGTCTTTGTGCCAGACTATTACAGAACCTTTATCGCTTAGATTTTCTCTCAGAGACTGCGCAAATGCCTTACTCGGATCAGTGTTCTCGGTGTAGAGGAAATCCAAATGCCTAGGCTCACTCTCTGGAGTTTCTAGAATATGGAGAGAGTATTGGAAAGGGATTTGATTGTAGGGAGAGAAATTGTTGAAGCGAGGGATGGCAGCGGGGAATGTCTCGTAGTCTAAGAAATATAGAGGAAAGACTAAATTTTCAAATTCCTTGCTAATATTTTCTCTAGATATAATTGTACGCTCGTTTAGATGTGTCCAGATTTGATTCTTCTGTGCGTCGCTTAGCTCCATGTCCTCTGGTATGTCCTCAAAATTTAATTTGTGTCCATCTACGAGCTCTATCAGCTTCTTCTTACTGGAACCTATTCTTGTCAGATCGTGTATGCCATATTTAGGAATGTTATGGTTAGAGTAATCAAAGGTGGTGCATTGGCCAGAACGGCCTCTATATATGCAATCGCATGGGCCATTGGGTTCCTTCTCGTTCATTAAATATTCTTTAGCCAGTTTCATCTCCTCGAGCACTTCATCTGCCATTTCTATGATCTTTTCTGTAACATCCTCAATGACAAATAGGGCATTAATGTCTATTTCACCATTGCGAATATATTCATGATTCAAGTGTATAAGATTCGCACTTTCTATGTCTAGGCCAGAAAGCTTCAAGACATTATATTGGAAGGCTAAGTCGTGGTAATGAGTTTTCTTATCAATGTCATTTGTTGCCTTAACTTCATATAAATTAGTTTGCCTTGAGATTGTTGAATGGGTCAGGATGTCTGTAATAGCCAAGAACCCATCTTTCTGGAACTGCTTCTGGTATTCCCCAGCGGGAAATAGCTCGCGAGCTAACAAGTCTACCTCATTGCCGGTCTCTATTATCTGTTTCTCAAATTCAGAAAGTTCATGCGCAAAATAAATATCTGGCTTATAAATCTTAAGCCAGGCGTTTTTGTGGCAATCCCGCCAGATTATGTAATTAGTCTTCGAGAGCACTTATTTATAGTGAACTTGTCGAACTATTTAAGTAAAGCATCAATCTTAGTCTTTACCGACGCAATCGGCTCAGCTCCATTGATGACATCTTTGTCCCCGTTTTTATTGATGATGACCGAATAGGGAGTACCGCGAGCTCCGGCTTCATAAGCTTCTTCCATGCTCTTTTTGACGAAGTCAGTGTATTTGCCACTATTGAGACAGGTGTTGAATTTGTCTTGTGGGATGTCTAAGCTTGCCGCTAATATAGGAAGCTGGGCGAGATCCAGTGAGTCGTTGGAGTTGGTAGTGACAAATATCTTATCCAAGTAACTCCAGAAAGCTTGGTTGCCGGCGAGTTCGGCTACGCATTCCATCGCCTCCGCTTCCTTCATAGCCTTAGAGTGTAGTTGGGGAATGGGAAATTGTCGGTAAACCCAAGCCACTTTGTTGCCGTAGGTACGCACAACTTCTTTCATAGTGTTATGGAAGACTTTGCAGAATGGGCATTCGGTATCAGAATATTCAATGATGATAATGTCGGCAGTGGCATTACCTAGGATATGGTCTCTGTCATTTACCGGAGTAATGTCTAGCTCGGAGACATCTGCGGTATTGTCCCTAGCTACTTGTGGTGAGTTTGTTGAACTACCGAAGTATATAGCACCAGCAACAAGAGCTCCCGCTACTACGATAGCGAGGGGGACAAGGAATTTATTCTGGGTAACTTGCTCATCCATGAACTTAATAAGATTATATCATTTTTTTCCAACAGGAAACAGCATAGACAACACTGGTAGAAAGTAGTGCAATAAGGATACTGCCGAGAATATCGATGGAATGATGTACACCAGCATACATTCTTGAAATTCCGATTAACCCTACAATAATCCACAAAGCAATCGCATATTTCTTGCTAAAAAAGATCACAATAGAAGCGATAGCCGCCAGTAAGAGCACATGGTCGGAAGGGAAGCCGTTGTCCGGTGCATGGTGTATAAGGGGTTCGAAGCCGTTGACCACGAATGGGCGAGGGTTGAAATAGAATTCTCTCAGAATCATTCCTAAAATGAAGGTGAGGGGGAGAGAGAAAAAAGCGAATATGAGAACTTCTTTTTGTTTAACCTTATCGAGTTTATAGAAAAAGTAGGCCGCTACTAGAGGGGAGAGAAGGAATAATTTTTCTGCACCGAAGATAAAGAGAGTATCCATTAGAATGGCATCGAGAAAGTTAGCTTGTTTTCGCTCGGATTTTCCCAATCTGAGGTATTAAGAGGGATTTCCTTGAGCTGATTACCTTCTTTAAAAATAAGTTTGTTGTTGGCTTTTGCGTAATCATAGAGTTCTTTGGTAATCCTGACGTCATTAATGCAGTAATTCTTGATCTTTTCTATTTCACCAGATTTCCACCACTTTATAGCATCTGAACCGTGACCGGATTTCTTCTTGCTGAGTGTGCCTTCCGCAAGCTGGTCGAGCTTCATGCTTCGGCCATAAGTGTTCTTTATTTCCTTGAGGATATCCAAATGCTTTATTTTTGTCAGGTCTCCCGGATAGTATTTATTCAATAGTGGCATATCAAAATATTCAGAATAAAATCCTATGATCATATCGGCGCGCTCGAGTATCGGCCAGAGCTTGTGAAGTTCTTCGGCCAAGTAAGATGAGTAGCTTTCCGTTTCTGAATCATAAATACCGACTACGGCAATGTCTAAAAGGGTTGGGTCGTGCTTACCGACATCGTGGAAGAAGTTTCTTGTTTCGATATCAAAAACTATTTTTCTCATGAAGTCTTAAGTCCGTGTGTCTCTAGGAAGTCGCGGATCGTAATGTCTCCGCAGGCAAAGCCAACAGCTGGTACTGGTTCTACCCCGAATAATTCCAGAAGATTATCATATCTTCCGCCTCCAGCAATAGCGCGTGGGTTTTCTATATTGGTGTCGAAAATCTCAAAGACCATTCCAGTGTAATAAGCTTGCCCCCGGGCGAGTGTTGGGTCTGAAACTATGTTTGGGGCAATGTCTTTAAATAGATTGACATCAGCATTATTAATTCTGATTTCAAAATCATTATCTTTGGCTCCAAATTCTTTCATCATTGCATAGGCTATCGAGACAATCTCCCGGTCTCCTCCGACATCGGCTATACCCATGAGATCGCAGTTGAACTGCCAGTGCTCTCGTTTGCGTCCGCGCTGTGGTCGTTCATAGCGGAATAGATTGGGGATAGAGTACCAACGTAAGGGGAATTTGAGATTTCGGCGGCGAGCGGCGACCATACGGGCAAGCGTGGGTGTCATTTCCGGACGCAAGGTTACTGACCGGTCTCCGCGGTCGGTGAAGGTAAAGGTCTGTTCGTTGACGATTTCTGCGCCCGATTTCTCCGTATAAAGTTCTGTCGGCTCAAGAAGTGAGGCACTGTATTCTTCATAATTTAAGTTCTTGGCCACCTTGTGCCATATGTTGAAGATATAATTCTGAATCTTCATATCCTCCGGATAAAAGTCCCTGACGCCCTTATATGGGGTTGTATCTAGCTTTGACATAGCTGTATTATACCCAAATGATCGAAAAAGTTGAAATACTTAAGCTCTATAAGGAATTGGGGGAAACCCCACTGGAGTGCTTGAAACGCTTTAAGGAATCAAACCTAGAATATAAGGATACCAAGATGACTTATTTGGGGAGGCTTGATCCTATGGCGGAAGGCCTGCTTATGGTATTGGCTGGTAATACCAAAGACAAAGAAAAATATCTTGGGTTTGATAAGACATATGAGTTTGAAGTGTTGTGGGGATTTGGAAGTGATACTTATGACATGTTAGGTAAGGTTACGTCAGGTAAATTTCCCCAGAGACTTGAGAATCGCATCCCCAATGTTCTCAAGAACATTGGGGCAAAGAAGACTCAAGAATATCCGGCTTATTCTTCACGAACAGTTTCGGGTAAATCGCTCTTTATGTGGGCGCGTGAGAATAAGATAGAGGAGATAGATATTCCGGAGAGGAACATCAAAATTTTCTCTATCGAGCACATACATACCAGAGCCATAACTGGTAGGGAAATATTAAACGAAGTTTCAAGGAGACTCGCTCTGGTTTCTGGAGATTTCCGGCAGAAAGAAATATGGAGTATCTGGCAGAATACGTTAATAGCAAGATCAAATGAAATATTTCTTGTTTCTAAATTTACGGCAGACGTATCTTCAGGAACCTATATCCGTGGCTTGGCGCACGAGATGGGAAAGATTCTCAAATCCTCCGCTTTGGCTTGGAGTATCAAAAGGACGAGAGTGGGGGAATACAAATTATAGAATCTACCATACGTTATCATTTCCCTGTGGTGAAAAGATAACGTATACATCTAATTAACGCTATAGCGTTAATTAGATGTATAGATTTTAAACATGTTTAGATGTATGGATTCTAAAAAAACGTTAAGACCGTAATTTATTTCAAGTCTTTTCTATGGGCTTTGGCGCGGTCTTGCTGGGTAAGGAGAATTTTGCGGAGGCGGATGGAGTTCGGGGTGATTTCTATATACTCATCGTCATTCATAATCTCCATCGTGCGTTCTATGTCGAGTTTGAAAGCGGGTTCAAGATAGACCTTATCATCCGAGCCGGAAGCACGCATATTGGTGAGCTGTTTTCCCTTGGTTGGGTTTACGTACATGTCTTCGCCTTTGGAGCTGTTGCCGATAACTTGGCCGGCGTAAACTTCATTGCCTGGTTCGACATAGAGAACCCCTCTTTGCTGGAGATTGTCGAGAGAGAAGGCAAGACATTTGCCCGCTTCCATAGATATCATGGCGCCCACATCGTGATGATCTATTTCTCCAACATATGGTCTGAATCCGACAAAGCGAGAAGAGAAAATACCCAAACCTTTCGTAGCAATCACGAATTCTCCACGATAGCCGAGAAGTCCGCGAGTCGGAGCTTCGAAAATAAGACGAGTCTGTTTCTTTGCCCCGAGCGTAGTCGAGTGGTCCGTCTTCATGTCCATAAGTGTTGCTTTCCTTTGGTTCAAAGCAGAGATGATGCCACTGCTTGTCTCTTCCGGCACATCTATGACCACTTCTTCAAATGGTTCGGTCTTTACCCCCCCTTCTTCTTTGATAATAACTTTTGGTTGAGATACTTGGAGTTCAAATCCTTCTCGACGCATATTCTCACATAAGATGGCAATGTGAAGTTCTCCTCTACCATAGACGGTGTAATAGTCGGATGTGCTGAAATCAACCTTGAGTCCTACGTTGACCTCAAGCTCTTTTTCTAGGCGTTCTCTTATTTGCCTTCCTGTAACGAACTTACCTTCACGTCCAGCGAAAGGTGAGTTGTTGACGAGGAAGTTAAGAGAGATGGTCGGTTCATCGATATTGATAGCTGGTAGGGCTTCTGCATTGGCGTCAGCCATAATAGTGTCGCCGATAAATATCTCTGGCAAACCAGCAAGCATTACTACGTCGCCTGCAATTGCCTCATCTGATTCCTTTCTCTTGGTACCTTCAAAGGTGAAGAGCTTTGTAATTTTCCCTTTGTAAGCGACCTCCACAGATGTTGCTCCAGGTTGAATCTGTTTCTTCACAAATACTTCTTGCCCAGTCTTGAGTACGCCCTCGTAGATGCGAGCGATGGCCATGCGTCCCAGAAAATTATCATAAGCTAGATTGAAAGGTTGAAGGCGCACTGGTACATCTAGATTCTGTGCGGCTGGCGGTACGTGTTCCAATACCACGTCCAAAAGAGGAGAAAGGTCCTTCCTCTCGTCATTTAAATTCCGCATAGCTACCGCCTCGCGTCCAATGGCGTAGACGGTAGGGAAGTCTATCTGCTCGTTGTTGGCCCCAAGTTCCAAGAAAAGTTCTAATACCGCTTCGTGTACCCATTCTGGTCGAGCGGCGGGCTTGTCTATCTTGTTTACTACTACGATTGGCTTGAGACCAAGTTCAAGAGATTTCTTCAGCACGAATCTTGTTTGAGGCATCGGCCCTTCTTGCGCATCTACAATGAGAAGCACAGTGTCGATGGAGCGCAGTACGCGTTCAACTTCCGATCCGAAGTCGGAGTGACCGGGAGTATCAACGATATTTATCTTAGTTGTGGGACGTCCTGAGTCTGTTGAAGGATAGAAGAGGGAGGTGTTCTTGGAGTAGATTGTAATGCCACGCTCTTTCTCAAGGGCATTGCTGTCCATACTTTCACCTTCGGCAAACATTCCCGCCTGACGCAAAAGAGCATCGGTAAGGGTAGTCTTGCCGTGGTCGACGTGCGCTATGATGGCGATATTTCTAATTTCCATAATGAAACCGCCTATTCAGGCGGGGAGACAATAATTAAAGCATAGATACTATCTTTCTACAAACTCACCGTTTTTATAGACAAATTGTTTTGAGACTGGTACTGTCGGTTCGGCGGCAAAGGGTTCGTCGTCTCGACGGTCTAAGTACTTCATGGTAGCAACTCCATCTTCGATAGTGACTAATCGTGGTGAAATACGATCTCCAATAAAGACCGCATTGGTACCCTTGTAACTTATCGGTCCGGAAACATAAGCGGCAATGTAGATAAATGTACCAGAACCTCCTCCGGAACGAGTAAGGAGAACCACAGTATCATTCTTGTCGTCCATGTTTAGATCTCCGGAGGCCCTTTCTTTCAAGAGAATTGTTTCAAAGGGAATTTCGTCCTCACTCTTTTCTTCACCTCTGCCGTTTGAGAGTGTGACCTTGCTGTCGTCGAAGATAAATGTCGAGTTAGATGGATCAGGTTCAAATTTCCCCCCCTCTTGAACACCTGTGTTTTGGTTTATAAACTTGTTCTGGAAAGTATAGAAGAGAGCCACTATAACCACGATGGTTAATACGATAGTGAGTAGTTTTTTCACCAATTAACTTTAACACAAAACGAGTAGCTAGAATGGCCACTCGTTTTGTGTCTGCTTAGAGTTGTTTAAGCGGATTTCCTCTGTCCGATTAGCGCATCTATACTCCATATCCCCGCGCCATAGGCGGAAAAGAAGAGGAATATAAAACAAAGAAGCAATGCAGGTTCACCTTGATTGATTAGTGGAGCATACCAGAAGCCTTGGTTTGCATGAGCGATAAAGTAAGCTACAGCCATCTGTCCTGATGAGACAAATGCTACTGGGCGAGTAAAGAATCCGAGGAGAATCAGAGTTCCGCCAATAATCTCTACAAGTCCTGCAATAAGCATGAGTGTAGGAATTTCTGTAATGCCAGGGATACCACCGAACCAGTTGAAGAGTTTGAACCCACCATGTTGGACAAAGATGTAACCAGCCACTACTCGTAGTAGAAACACGGCAATGTCAATCAATTTTTCTTTTGTCATATGTTCTCACTATAACTTAAAATTGTAAAAATCACTGTTGATAAAGCCCCCTTTTTTGTTATTATTGCCCTTATCCATTCCGCGATAGCTCAGTCGGTAGAGCGCCTCCCTGTTAAGGAGGATGTCCCAGGTTCGAGCCCTGGTCGCGGAGCAAAGAGTTGGTACGGACAGGTAAATAAGCATTTAATCCTTGTTTTGCAAGGGTTTTTTGCTGTTCGTAGCTTTCATTTAGCTTAGGTATCCATTCAACCAAATATTCACAAGCTAAACTGTAATTTGGTCTTATTTCATAACGGTTTTGTGTGAAGTTCGTAAACAATTGTGACAACAGTAATCTTTTCTCATCTACTGTAGCTTTTTGATATATTTCCTTTGCTTTGAAAGCTAACTCGTGAACAATCAAGTGAAGGTCTTGATACTCATCACTTTTATTAACTGCACTATCAAGCGTTGATTCTAGCGCTTCCTCTTCAGCTTTACATTCAGCTATTCTTCTTTCTGCAAACTCAAGGTCAACCTCTCTGTTTATTTTTGCCTCAAAATACTTATCCTTATCTTTTCTTATATGCTGAAGCAAGCCATTTAATCTCTGAATCTCATTCTCTCTAAATTTTATTTGTTCAGCATTATCTTCTCTGATTACTTCTTCTATCCATTGGAGCACAGCTTCACTTTTGGGGGCTATCTTTTCAAATACGGTCTCTATTTGCTCTTCTACCTGTTTCTCTTTGATATAAGTCTTTTTAGAGCAATTACGTGACTTTAGGTGGTTGTTACAATGACCGTAAAGAATACCTTTCTGTGTTTCCCAGCTCAACACCCCTCCACAACCCTCACAAAAAATTTTACTTTTAAATAGATAGTTATGTTTGGTTGATAAGGCTGTTTTTCCCCTTCTTTTAAGAATATCTTGTGCCTTATCAAACAAATCCTTAGAAATTAAAGGTTCGTGTACTGCGGGATATATCTCGCCATTCCATCTCATCTTTCCGCAGTAAAAGGGGTCTTGAATCAATTCATATATTCTACTTTGAGGAATCCTGTTTCCATTTCTTGTTCTGAGTCCAAGTTTGTACATTTCATCTTCAAGACTGACAACGGAATGATTTCCAGTTGAATACAATTCAAACATTTTTCGTACAAGTGGGGCTGTCATCTCATCTACAATGTGTTTCTTGCGCCCCTTATCACCAGTTGTTTTATAACCAAGTGGTGGTTTAGTGGGCAATTCTCCTTGAGCAATCTTTTCCTTTTGACCTTTTTTTACTTCCTCAGA
>SICR01000007.1 GCA_009691335.1 Candidatus Zambryskiibacteriota bacterium | reverse complement strand
TTTGAGACTGCCAAGAATCTCACTCTTGAGTCAGTGATAAGAGCGACAGGTGAGATGAAAGATGCGCCACAAGCCCCAGGTGGTTCTGAGATGCATCCATCGAAGATCGAAGTGCTTTCTAAGGCTGATCCAGAGCTCCCTATTCCTGTAGTCACCAAGGGTTCTGATGAGGAGACAGAGGCTCCTACTCGTTTTGATTACCGCTGGATTGATCTGAGGAAGCCAGAGAAGGCGAGGATTTTCAAAGTGTGGACGGAGTTTGAGAAAGGTTGGAGAAAGTATTGGGATGAGAATAATTTTATCCAGCTTTACCCACCTAACTTTCTTCAGACCCAATCAGAGTCCGGGGCAGAAGTATTTACCGTAGATTACTTTGACCGTAAGGCATATTTGCCACAGTCTCCCCAGTTCTACAAACAGATGGCTATGGCATCTGGGCTGGAGAGGGTCTTCATGGTGGCACCGGTGTTCAGAGCAGAGCCATCTTTCACCACTAGACACCTGACAGAGTTCACCGGATGGGACTTCGAAATTTCATATATCAAAGATCATAACGACATTATGGATGCCGAAGAGGGGATGATTGTAGCCGGTTTCACTCAACTTCAGAAATCCTTTCCTGAACTCAACATTGAGATCCCAATCACACCTTTCCCACGCATGACTATGGTGGAGGTTAAGAAGGTTTTGGCTGGTCTTGGTGTAGCTTCACCAGAGGAGTATGACATCTCGCCAGAAGAGGAGAGAGCTATTGCCGAATATGTGAAGAAGGAACATAACCATGACTTCGTCTTCATCACCGAGTATCACAAGTCCAAGAGTGCGTTCTATCATATGCGTCTTGAGGAGGGGTCAGACCACTCCCGCAGGGCTGATCTTCTCTATCGAGGCTTAGAGGTAACTACTCTCGCTCAGCGTGAGCATCGAGTAGAAATTCTTGAGAAACAGGCAGAGGAGAAGGGCATGAACCTCGAATCACTTAAGGATTATATAAACTTCTTCCGCTATGGTTGTCCTCCACATGGTGGCGCTGGCATAGGCCCCGCTCGTTTCATCATGAAAATTCTTGACCTCCCTAACGTCCGAGAAGCAACTTATCTCCCAAGAGATGTAAAGCGTTTGAATCCATAAAGGATATTGTCCCTAGTCATAATTTTGGAAAACAAGTAAAAAACGGCTATAATAGTGCTTGATGGATCGTATTTATACCGTCAAAACATCAGCTTTCGAAGGCCCTTTGGACCTTCTACTTGAGTTGGTGACAAAGAGGAAACTCTTCGTCAACGATGTCTCACTCTCACAAGTCACAGATGACTTCATTCGTTATATTGATGAACATGAAGAGTTTCCGATAGGCGAGTCTGCCGAGTTTATCCTTGTGGCCTCGACTCTGATGCTCATCAAGAGCCGTTCACTCTTGCCGATGTTTCAACTTACTGAAGAAGAAGAGGAGGGCATTCATGAGTTGGAGAATCGCCTAGTTCTATATGCGCGAGTCAAAGAGCTTTCGGTTGGATTGAAAGCTCTTTTTGGCAAACAAATTATCTTTGAGAAAGAGTCGCGAAAAAATGATGTAATCATTTTTTCGCCTGATTCAAGGACCGACAAAGAAAATCTCTTATTGTCACTAGAGAGAGTGATAGAGGCTCTACCCAAGAAAGAAATTCTGCCAAAAGTTATCGTGAGAAAAGTTGTCAGCTTGGAAGAAATGATAGAAAAGTTGGCGGAGAGAATTTCTAAAGCAAGCAAACTTTCATTTCGTGATTTCCACGCTACAAAGGGGGCTATCACTCACGAGAAGAAGATCTCTATCATCGTGGGATTTCTAGCTATGCTTGAGCTCTTCAAGCGTGGGGCGATACGAGTCACCCAGGTAAATAAGGGTGAGATAGAGATAGAAAGCGAAGCCATGTCGATTCCTAATTATTCTAATTGACCCAATTACCTTAATGAACTTAGAATTTAAAATAGAGTCAATATTGTTTTTCAGAAATGAACCAGTTGCTATCGCGGAATTGGCAAGGATTTTAGATATTCACAAAGACGAGGTAAGTGCCACACTTAAAAATTTACAGGAGTTTTATAGAGACAGAGGGATTGTCCTGGTGTCCGATGGAGAATCAGTCGGTTTCGGCACCCATAGAGAGAACTCCGAGCTCATTGAAAAGCTTCAAAAAGAAGAATTCTCCCGCGAATTGGGGAGAGCTGGGTTAGAAACACTTGCTATAATTGCTTATCGTGGGCCCATATCGCGACGCGAGATAGACCAGATTAGGGGAGTCAATTCCGGATTTATTCTGCGGATACTTCTCATCCGCGGGCTTATAGAGCGCACGGAAGGAGACCCTTCGACTGTGCTCAAGGCAGGGAGAAGTTTTACCTACAAGCCCACACTCAAACTCTTGGAGTATTTGGGCGTAACCAGTCGGGAAGAGTTGCCGGAATTCAAGAACGCATTTGTTAAGATACAAGAATTCGTAAATAATCATAGTTCAGAACAATTAGATGTATAATCAATTTTTCGTTACTAGAGATTCGGAAATCAGATTCTTCACTATTTTGGCTATTGGGCTTTCATTCCTCTTTGCCATTTCATTCCTCTTGGGTATTGAGGCGAAGACGCGGGACGCCTCAAAGCCGACACAAAGCGCCTCGACCCATTTCCCTGAAGTTGTTCTCCAAGCCAAGAGCGCTTATGTATATGATGCCCGCACACAAACAGTGCTCTATGCGTTAAACGAGAATACTCGCATACCTTTAGCTTCTCTTACCAAGATTATGTCAGCACTTGTCGCTAGTGAATTATCTCCAGCTTATGGCACGGTGAAGGTCAGTCGCGAGGCTCTTGTGGTGGAAGGTGACAGTGGTCTAAGGCCGGGGGAGAAATGGTCGCTCAAAAACATTCTGGATTTCTCACTCGTGAGTTCTTCAAACGATGGTATACGGGCGGTAGCACTCTCGCTCGGCGCACTAAGAAGTGCTGATGCGAGTGATACAGAAATTGTGGGTGACTTCGTCCGCACCATGAATGCAAAAGCAGCCGAGCTTGATCTCAAGAATACTTATTTCTGGAACGAGACAGGACTTGATGAATCGGAATACAAAGGTGGGGCATATGGCACAAGTAAGGATATGACAACTCTTCTAGAGTACATCATTCAATACCACCCAGAACTTTTCGAAGCCACCAGAGAGGTAGAGACTACTATCACTTCGTTAGACAACTATAAACATGTGGCCAAGAATACAAACCACTTGGTAGGTGAGATACCGGGACTTCTGGCTTCTAAAACTGGATTTACCAGTACTGCGGGAGGGAACTTAATTTTCGCCTTTGACCCTGAACTTGGCCGGCCTATTATTATCACCATCCTTGGCTCAACAGTTGAAGGAAGGTTTGAAGATGCAAAAAAGCTTGTAAATGCTACTCTGGATTACCTAAACAACCAATAATATGTGTGGCATAGCTGGAGTTATAGACAAAGACCTTAAAGATAAGAAAAAAGCTGTTGAAGAGATGACCAGTTGCATTCTCCATCGCGGACCGGATGATGATGGATTTTTCGTCGACGACTATGTGGGGCTTGGTATGCGTCGCTTGTCTATTATCGATGTGGGTGGAGGACACCAGCCTATTACATCTACCGATGGTCGCTACATGATTTTCTATAACGGCGAAGTCTATAATTATAAAGAGATAAGGGCTGGTCTAAGTGATTACCAGTTTAAAACTGATAGTGATACGGAAGTAATTTTGGCAGGATTCTTGAAATGGGGCGTAAACGATTTGTTAAATCGTTTACGCGGTATGTTCGCTTTCACTATATACGACACACGAGATAAAAAGCTTTTTATCGCACGTGACCCGTTTGGCATCAAGCCTCTCTACTATTTAAAAAATGGGGAAAAAATTACTGCATTTTCTTCCGAAATAAAATCTTTCTTACAGCTTCCAAATTTTAAACCGGAAGTCAGTGACCAAGCGGTCTATAACTACCTCTCGTATCAGTATAATCCGCTTAAAGAAACTTTTTTCAAAAATGTTTTCAAACTTTTGCCTGGGCATTTCATATCCATTGACCTAAAGGCCAGTAAATTCGAAGAGAAAAGATATTGGCAATTCAAATTTAATCCTGATGAGTCTCTCGATGAAGAAGAAACAAAAAAGAAAATATTTAAGACGATGGAAGACTCGGTGGCACACCACATGATAGCTGATGTGCCAGTTGGCGCGTTTCTTTCTGGAGGTATTGATTCGAGTATTATTGCGACACTGATGCAGAAACACTTGGAAGTTGAGCTTCCAAGTGGAAGCTCAACTTCCAAGATCAAGACTTTCACCGTTGGATTCGAATCTCTTTCCGAAGGTGTAGAAGCCAAAGAGACTTCAGAGCCTCTAGGAACTGATCATACCGAAATCACAATTGGAGCCAAAGAATACTTTGAAGCTTTGCCTAAAGCTATTTGGTACTTTGACGAGCCAGTTGCGGACCCATCGGCGCTCGGACTTTATTTCTTGGCTCGTGAAGCAAGGAGGTCGGTTAAAGTGGTACTATCAGGGGAAGGAGCGGACGAACTCTTCGGTGGTTACAACATCTATCTTGAGCCTTTTGCCAGACGCTGGATTACTTGGCTTCCGAGTATAATTTTGAAGTTCCTATCTTCTCTACCATTGAAAGGCAGTAATTACGCTCTACGCGCGGTGTCAAAATTAGAAGATTGGTACATAGGTAATGCCTCAATATTTAAGAGAGATGAGATTGTCAAATTATGGAAATCAGATGCGTCGATGTGGCAGGTTGATACGGGTTTGAAACTGCTCTACGAAGAGTCCAAGAGTTTAAGCGATTCTACCAAGATGCAATATATAGACATCAACACTTGGTTAGTGGGGGACATCTTGGCCAAAGCCGACAAGATGACCATGGCTCACTCGCTTGAACTGCGTGTACCATTTCTAGATATTGAAGTGGCAAGACTTGCTTCAACATTACCGGATAGATTTAAGTGGCGCTTTGGTATGACCAAGTATCTCTTGCGTGAAGCATTTAAGTCCATCCTTCCAGAGTCTACGCGTAAGAGGAAAAAGCTCGGCTTCCCGACTCCTATTAGAACTTGGTTTACAAAAGAAAGAGCAGATATTTATGACACCATTCTAAATAATTCCTACATTAGAAATAACATGGATGTGCGGTATATCGCACAAATGATTAAAGATCATGTCGAAAAGAAAGTTGATAACTCACGCAAGATATACCTTCTCTTAATGCTTGCTATATGGTATAATATTTTTATCGAAAATTCTAAATTGAAAGTTTAAAATTAATACCCATGGATATTTTAAAGGTAATAGGTCCTACGGTTCTTGCTTTCTTCATTGGGATTTTCATCACCCCTTTTTTCACTAGGTATTTCTACAAATATAAGATGTGGAAGAGTTCCGCGCGTATTCACTCTGATACCTCTCAAGCTTTCGGAAAGATACATAACAGCGAGCACGAAGTAAGCACTCCGCGCGTCGGAGGAATCATCATCTGGGTTTCGGTGCTCCTGACCGTGATTGTTATATTTATCATTTCGAAGATTTTCCCCGCGGGGCTCTTTGGAGGGGAAGCTAGTATCTTTAAGCAATTAGACTTCTTCAGCAGAAGTCAGACGGTAGTGCCTCTGGCGGCATTCTTCTTCGCGGCCATAGTGGGTCTCATTGACGATCTTCTACAGATTTTCGGGCAAGGGAGTTATGCACGAGATCCCTTGATTTATAGGAAGGTTAAGATGGTCTTCGTAACCCTCATTGGTATCGCCATTGGCTTCTGGTTCTATTACAAGCTGGACTTTATATCGGTGCATATCCCATTTTTCGGAGAATGGTGGTTGGGTGTATGGTTTATCCCATTCTTTGTAATGGTGATGCTGGCCACTTTCTCTACGTCGGTCATAGACGGCATAGATGGCCTGGCTGGTGGAGTCTTGGCTTCGTGCTTTACGGCTTTCGCAGCTATCGCCTTTCTAGGCAATCAATACGACATCTCCGCTCTCTCTGGCGCTATTGCCGGGGGTATATTGGCCTTCCTGTGGTTCAATGTGCCGCCGGCTAGGTTTTATATGGGGGAGACGGGCATGCTTTCCTTGACCGTAATACTCGCTGTCATCGCCTTCCTGACAGACTCCGTAATGCTTCTGCCCATTATCGCCCTGCCCTTGGTGATAACTTCTTTGTCAGTTATTCTACAGGTAAATGTGTATAAATATTTCAACAAGCGCCGGGTTTTCCTGGTGGCACCTCTACATCACCACTTCCAAGCTCTTGGTTGGTCGAGGGAGAAAGTAGTCATGCGTTATTGGATAGTCTCAGTAATCTGTGCCATTACCGGTGTCATACTCTTTTTAGTGAGTTAATATAATAATAGTGGTTTCCAGAACTAGAAGAATCAAGGTGTGGTACGAAGAGCACGAGAGACATATCTCCACGGTCTCTTTGATAGGAGGTTTTTTGTTTGATTCATTTGCTCTTGAGCGGATTGATTCACTAGCTGTCAATGGATGGCTCATACTTAATCTAGTTCTTGTCGTAGTCTGTATCATCTTAATCAATAGGGAAGACAACATTGGTCACAAGCACGATGTCTGGAAACATTTCTGGCTCTTCAACATTATGCAGTTTGGTTTCGGTGCTGTTCTTGGAGGTTCATTCAGATTTTATCTACGCAGTGGGACTATTAGCGGCAGCTGGCCGTTCCTACTCATCCTTCTAGCGTCTTTACTCGCGAATGAATTCTTGCGCAAACATTATATAAGGCTCGTTTTCCGGCTGGGGTTTCTTTATCTGTCGTTCTTTGTGCTTTCTATCTTTATGCTTCCGCTAATCTTCCATCGTATCGGAGCATTAATCTTTGTCTTGAGCGGGTTAGTTTCGCTGGCACTATTCCGTGTCTTTATGGGCTTGCTTAAGAAATTTGGCAAAGAGAGGTCACATCAGAATGTCCGTAAGGTTTGGCTCTCCGTCTTTAGCATTTTTTTTCTCATAAATATTCTCTATTTCACCAATCTTATCCCACCCATTCCTCTCTCGCTCAAAGATGCTGGAATTTATCACTCTATTGCTCTGGACAGCAGTGGTAATTACCGAGTATCAGAGGAGGTGAAAATTGGTTTAAGCAAGTATCTCCAATGGCGGCAAAAAATTCATTTGCTTCCCGGGGAGCCTCTATATGCTTATGCTGCTATCTTTTCTCCTGGTTCTCTCAATACTGAAATAGTTCACGAATGGCAAGAGAAGAATGAGTTTGGAGAATGGGTTACGGCCACTCGCATACCTCTCCTTCTTTCTGGTGGTCGGGCTGAAGGGTTCCGCACTTATTCAACAAAGTTTAGTTTAACTCCCGGAGAATGGCAGGTAAATGTTGAGACATCCCGTGGACAGCTCATCGGGCGTATTAAATTTGAAATCATTGAGACCGACATCTCTCCAGCCCTTAACACTTTGGTTAAAGATTGACAGCATAAGGTATAATTCTCTCGTGGCTACAAGTAAAACAAAAGTTGATAAAACTTTTTTGGCTGTCTCAATAATCCTCATAGTGGTGGGATTCTTCATATTCTCTTCCGCTTCTCTAGGACTTTTAGCTAAGGAGAGTTCGAACTATTCATCCGTGGCATTCTCTCAGACGGTTCTGGGACTTTTTCTCGGTACATTTGGTATGATCATAGCCACTCGGCTTGATTTCAAGTTTTGGAAGACTTCGGCACTCTATCTTTTTGTCTTTGCCGTAATTTTAAACATCTTGGTTCTGATTCCGTCCATTGGTTTTGCACATGGTGGCGCACGCCGATGGCTTATGCTAGGCGATATTTCTTTCCAACCTTCTGAACTTTTAAAACTAGCATTCATCCTTTGCTTTGCCGCTTGGGCTACCTACGCTAAAGAAAAGATAGCGACATTCCGGTGGGGATTTATGCCTCTTTTGGTACTTCTCGCTATTTGCGGTGGCTTACTGTTATATCAGCCTGATACTGATACATTTATACTCATCGTCGTCACCGGATTAGCGATGTTTATCTCTGCCGGAGGCAGGTGGCGGTATGTCTTCATAGTCGCTCTAGTGGGAGTAATGGGTATAGCTTTCTTGGCCTTCAGTCGACCGTATGTTATGCAACGCCTGACTACTTTCTTCAACCCTGCGGCTGATTCTTCTGGATCAGGCTATCAGATACAACAGTCTCTCATTGCCATAGGTTCTGGAGGGCTCTTCGGCCGGGGTTTCGGGCAAAGTGTGCAGAAGTTCACTTATCTGCCTGAGCCGGTAGGAGACTCGATATTTGCGGTGCAAGCGGAAGAGTTCGGCTTTGTTGGTTCGGTCTTGCTTATTGCTATATTTACCCTCTTTGCCGTCAGGGGGCTCAAGATTGCTTCTAGGACGTCAAATACTTTTGCTAGACTGACTGTTGTGGGGATTGTTATAATGATAATATCTCAGGCATTCATCAATATCGGTGCCATGCTGGGAGTGTTACCTTTATCAGGAATTACCTTGCCGTTCGTCAGTCATGGTGGAACCTCTTTGTCTATCAGCTTGATTGAAGTGGGCATCATACTCTCGATATCTAAAATTCAAAAATCCTAACTACTAACTACTAACTACTATGAGAATTCTATTTACTGGCGGTGGTACTGGGGGGCACTTCTACCCGATAATATCGGTCGTTGAGGAGCTTAATGCTCTGGTCAAAGAGAAGAGGCTTGTAGATCTTGAGCTTTTCTATATGTCGCCAACTCCATACAACTCAGGAGTGCTATACGAGCACGGCATTATTTATAAGAAAAATAGCGCCGGTAAGATTCGTCGCTCAAATGGAGGTTTGAATATTGTTAAAAATTTCTTTGACCTTTTTAAAACACTTTGGGGTACTGTCATTTCAGTTGTTCAGGTTTATAGTCTTTACCCCGATGTCGTCTTCGGTAAGGGTGGGTACGCCAGTTTCCCGGCGCTCCTAGCTGCAAAGATTTTGAGAATCCCGGTAGTCATCCACGAATCAGATACCATTCCAGGGAAAGTAAATCTCTGGGCGGGGAAGTTTGCCCAGCGTGTCGCGGTTTCGTACAAAGAAGCCGCTCAATATTTCCCAACTGAGAATGTGGCTTATACAGGACAGCCTGTGAGGAAAGATATTTCTCAACCGATAGTTTCTGGGGCTCACGAATTCTTGAAAATAGAAAGTGATATCCCCGTAGTCCTTGTGCTTGGCGGTTCGCAAGGAGCACAGAAAATCAATGAAGCGGTGTTAGCTGGGCTTAAGAGGTTGGTAGAAAAATATGCCGTGATACACCAGACAGGTGGTAATAATATTGTGGAAGTTAAGGCCACGGCTGATGCTATTCTATTCGATTCTCCAAACAAAGATCGCTATAAGCCTTATGATTATCTCAATCCTTTGGCCTTGCGCATGGCAGCTGGGATAGCGAGAGTGGTAGTCTCTAGGGCTGGCTCAACCATATTTGAGATAGCTTCATGGGGGATTCCTGCTATCATCGTTCCTATCAATGAACAGGTCAGCCACGACCAGCACACCAATGCCTTCGCTTATGCCAGAGCTGGAGGTTGCGAGGTGATAGAGGAGAAAAATCTTACTCCGAATATTTTGGCTTCAGAGATAGACAGACTTTCTACCGAAGAAAGTGTCAGAGAGAAAATGCGCCAGTCTGCAAAAGTTTTCTATAAGCGCGATTCAGCACGGCTCATCGCGGAGGAAATATTGAAGATCGCCCTAAGTCACGAGATAGAAAAATAAAAAAATAAATTTCTAATTAATCTAATTATTTAAAATACGTTACTTTTGTGCGACCGCATTATTTTAACGTATACGTTATCTTTTCACTGTGGTGAGTTAGTTGTGTTAAAATGCTTGTATGCCAGATTTAGGAAAAATCGTAGTTCGCATACCACCGTCGCCCACAGGCAATCTCCATATTGGTACTGCTCGCACCGCGCTCTTTAATTATTTATTTACTAAGAAACACGGTGGGAAAGTTATCTTGCGCAGCGAGGATACAGATACAGAAAGATCTAAAAAAGAATTTGAAGAAAATATTTTAGAAGCTCTGGAATGGCTAGGTATTAAATACGACGGAGAATTAGTTAGGCAGTCGGAGAGGGGAGAGGTATACAAAAAGCGTCTTAAGACAATGCTTGATAATGGCAGTGCTTATGTTTCCAAAGAGGAACCAAAAGAAGAAGGACAGCGAGCCGAAGTAATCAGATTTAAAAATCTTAATAAAAAAATTGCTTTTGATGATCTGGTGCGAGGACAAGTAGAGTTCGATACCACAGATTTAAAAGATTTTGTCATTGCAAAAAGCGCAGATGAACCGCTCTATCACTTGGCCGTGGTAGTAGATGATGCTGAATTTGGAGTGACGCATGTCATCCGTGGAGAAGACCACATCTCAAACACGCCTAGGCAGATTCTTATTCAAGAAGCACTAGGATTTTCTAGACCTGTATATGCTCACATTCCATTAATACTTGCCACTGACCGCTCAAAACTTTCCAAAAGACATGGCGCTACCGCGGTGACTGATTACAAAGAAAGAGGCTATCTACCAGAGGCCATGGTCAACTACTTGGCCCTATTGGGCTGGAATCCTGGCACTGATCAAGAAATATTTAGTATGGATGAGCTCATTGAGCAGTTTTCTTTGGAGAAAATTCAAAAAGGCGGGGCGATTTTCGACGAAAAGAAGCTAGATTGGGTCAACAAAGAGCATATTAAGCGTCTGCCTCCAGAGGTTCAGAAAGAGATGATTTTTGAGAAAATCAAAAATGAGCCATACGTACTAGTGGTTCCGGATTATAGTCCGGAAAACTTGATCTGGAGAAAATCCACCAAAGAAGAGACCTTGAAGCATTTGGAAGAAGCTTCAAAAATTATTGAGAATGGTGGCAATCTCATGGAATATGCCGAAAGGGTGGGGAAGGGGGCTGTTCTATGGCCTGTTCGTTACGCTTTGACCGGAGCCGAGGCCTCTCCTGATCCATTTACTATCCTAGAATTTCTTGGCACTGAGGAGTCACTCAAGCGCATTAAGAAAGCTATAATAGCTTTGAAGGATGAAAAACAGGAGTAAGTATTATGAAGTATGGAACAAGAAGTTGGTATTTGTTCTTATCCTTACCACTTACTTCTTGCTTCCTACTACTTACTCTCTTGCCGTTACCAGCAATGACCTTCTTTCTCGGCAGATAGAATCCGAGAAAGAAGAGCTTGAAGCACTTGAAGCTGAGCAAAAAAGACTTGAAAATGAACTGGAGAAAACTTCTGTAGAAAAACAAAATTTAGGCACTGCAGTCAAATCTCTCGATGCCACGAGAAAAAAACTCACCCAAGATATCAAGGTCACGCGGTCTAAGATTACTTCTACCGATCTCAATATCAAAGTTTTGGAAAATAATGTGAATACTGCTAAGCGCCAGATAGATACACATCAAAAGGCTGTGAGTACTGCGATCCGGGCCCTCTTCGCTTCCGAATCTAGACCTATTTTATTGGAATTACTTGCCGCCACAAATTTCGGAGATGCTTGGAAGGACATAAGTCAGCTTGAAGGCCTCTCGGTCAAACTCGACGATGAAGTTAGGAGTTTGCGCGAGACCAAGGCAGCTCTTTCATTAGAAAAGGTCAAGAAAGAAAAAGTCAAAGAAGAAATACTTTCTTTGAACAGAGAACTTGGCGGACAGAGGGAAGTGGTAGAAGAAAATCAAAAGGCCAAAGAGAAGCTTCTCGCAGAAACCAAGAATAAGGAGGTGCTTTATCAACAGATGCTTGCGGAGAACTTGGCTCGACAGGAAGAATCAGAACAGGACCTCTTCAAACTTGAATCAGAGTTGAAGTTCGGACTCGACCCAACTCTTATTCCTACTCCAAGATCAGGTATTCTTTCCTGGCCTCTGGATGTTGTGTTTATCACTCAAAGCTTCGGAAAAACTGTCGGCGCGGCGCGACTCTATTCTTCTGGTAGCCACAACGGGGTAGACTTCCGCGCTAAGTCACCGATGCCTGTGAAGGCTATGATGTCTGGGATAGTAGAAGGTACAGGCAACACCGATGAACAGAGGGGCTGTTACTCATATGGCCGTTGGGTGCTTATGAAGCATCCTAATGGCCTCTCTACTATCTATGCTCACCTCTCTGCCATAATAGTGGCTAATGGCCAGAGTATTAAAACAGGGGGAATTATAGGCTATTCTGGGGGTACTCCCAGGGTCTTCGGTTCGGGCTACTCCACTGGGCCACATCTTCATGTTGGGCTCTTTGCCAGCCAAGGAGTTAGGATAGACCGGTTTGTGACGAGTAGGGGTTGCAAGCAAGTGTTTCTGCCTCTTGTAGGCATTGATGCTTATCTTGACCCGCTTGCGTATTTACCGTCTATATAGTTTAATAAATTAAATAATGTGAATAAGTCAAATAAGGAGAGGGGATTTATAGGGATCATTGTCTTGATAATTTTGGGCTTGGCCTCTTTGAAGTATTTTTTAAATTGGGATATATTCGATGTTGCAGAATCAGATAAGGGTAAGAACACTGTTCTCTATATCCGTGATATCTTCAATACTCTTTGGGTATATGTTCGCGTGCCGATAATATTTGTCTGGGATAAAATCCTTTGGCCATTACTCTCCTTCGGCTGGCAATATCTACAAGCACTTTTAGAGTGGGGGAAATCTAGAACTTCTTAAGGAATATAACTTAAATGAAAGCTTTAAAAATTACACTCTTTTTTATCCTAGCAACTTTTTATGTCCCGGCTTATATCTTGATGCACTTTACATTTAAGTGGTGGACAGGACTATTGGGTGGGGGGGACTAATTTTGACCTTGTAATCTCTAAAATGGTAAGGTGGGGAAAGGAGGTCTGATGCAGCACCAATTTTGTCCTAACGGCGCGTCTGTGGTTTATAGCAATAGCCAAGGCCACTTTCCCGTCGTTCGAGACAGATGGACAGGGAGATGGCAATTGCCAGGTGGTGGTGTAGAGATCGACGAGTCTTATGATGAAGCAGCAGTTCGGGAGTTCTACGAAGAAACTGGGTTGGCGATCTTTGAAGATGAGCTCGTGCACATTGCCGATTTTGTCCAGCGGGTAAGAAATCCTACTCTTGACACGATTGTCACCGGTAATTTGCGTCTCTATGTCGTAGAGCGTGTGTACGGCGGGCTCCGGTATGAAGCTAACTCGGAGATTCTTGAAGTTCGATATATGAGCTTTAAGGAAATCATGAGTAATCAAGGTGACTTCAACATTGCTTATGTTCGCTTACTCTTGCACTATCGGCGATGGGTGGAGGGGCGTACCCCAGTCTCGTTCTCCGGTGCTCTCTCGGAAAAAATTGAACTTTCGTCTCTTGAGTTATGCCGGGCTTAGGCCTCGTTCTTTGTGCGAAGGGGGTTCCATCATGGGACCCTTTTTCGTTGCCAAAGTTTCAATAAAAAATTAAGATGAGGAAATGAAAGTTATCATTCTGGCCGCAGGGGAGGGGACTCGTCTCCATCCCTTAACGCTCACGACTCCGAAACCTCTTATAGATATAGCTGGTAAGACCATTGTCGAAAGAATTTTCAGCTCTTTGCCTGATGAGATAAAAGAAGTGATAATGGTTGTCGGACATTTGAAAGAAAAAATCCAAACCTATCTCGGAGATAATTTCCAAGACAGGAAAGTAATTTATGCTGAGCAGAGAGAAAGGAAGGGAACATTTGGTGCCTTGGAATCAGCCAAGGACTTAATCGGGGTAGGGGAGAGATTCATGGTTTTAAACGGAGATGACCTACATAGCAAGGATGAATTGGAAAAATTTTTAAAAACTTCGGAGCGTGCCTTTGGTGTGCAGAAAATGGTCATGCCGAATTATTATAGCGTGGTGGTAGAAGGGGAGAATATCTCTGGCTTCAGGTCGCAGACCGAAACAGAGAAAAAAGAGGGGACTCTGGTAGCGACCGGCGTATATATCCTTGATTCAGAAATATTTAAACATCCGGGAGTCGTAGTCTTCGGTGGTGAACTTGGTCTACCGCAGACGATACTGGCTCAAAAAAATGATTTCCCGCTTACAGCTATCACTACTTCAAATTGGCTTACGATTAACTATCTCTCTGATATAGAAAAAGTAGAAGCCCTTCTCTCTAATAAAGAAGTATCACAAAATTGATTTTCTTTTTATTTTTAGCTAAGATTGTTTCCGGAAGTTGAACTTGTCAACGTAAGTTATTACTGGAGAGGGAAGTCTAATGCAGAACACAGAAGTTGCTTCTATGGCAACTCCACAGAAGAGGGAGTTAAAACCGGAGCAGCGGCTGATTCTCGCTGCGGACTTCCGACCTAACACCAAGAGAGGGGAGAATCGTAATTTGGCCAGACGCCAGCTCTTAATGTTGGCTGACGAGATGCATGGGACTGGAGTCTGTTTCAAGATGAACTCCATTTTGCGTGCGTGTGGCTACCACCTCATTGCTGAGGTGCAGAGCCGTGGTCTGGATGTTTTCGCCGATCTCAATCTTATTGACATCGGAGAAACGCTCGCGACTGACGGAGTACTTCTCCGTGGGTATCATCCCACCCTAGTAAGCGCGATGTGCGTTGCTGGAGTCGGTTCGCTTCAGGCGCTTAAGGCTGAGCTTCCGGAAACTGAAGTGCTTGGCGTGACGGTGCTCACGAGTCTCGAGGAGAATGACACGGAGGAGATGTTCCATGCGACTGTCGAGTCTTCAGCTATGAGGTTTGCACTTCTTGCTGAAACCGTTGGTTTGGACGGTTTGATCTGCGCTCCGACGGACATCGCGTCTATCCGAAGTGTAGTCAAGCGATCTATGACCTTCAACACTCCGGCTGTTCGTCCGACATGGGCAATTGTTCCGGGTGATGACCAGAATCTGGAACGCATCATGACTCCGACAAATGCTATCAAGGCTGGCGCGGATCGTATCATCGTGGGTCGCCCTATCGTCAATGCTCTGTATCGACGCCAAGCCCTCATGCGTACTCTTGAGGAGATTGAGGTGGCGATGCAACTTGTTGAACTCTAACGTTCTTTCACCCACCAGTCCCATGAGACCAAGCCGTAAGGCTGACATCTCATGGGACTGAATTCGTTTGATGGCAGGTAATAATAGGGAAGTGGGGTGAGTGTTATTTTAGGTCAAAAATTGAGGTGACTCCCCTACTCATCCGGTGGGGGAGAAGAGTGGTATTGGGTATTGATATTTGTTTAGAAATTAGAAATTAGACATTAAAAATTAGTTAGACATTAGAAATTAGAAGGAATTAGAAATTTAATTGATATGACCTAATTTGAATGTCTAACACCTAACCTTTATTAAGGTTGGTTTGCTTACCGCAAAGATATATTGTGCGACACAGATATAGATTAGGAATTATCTTTAAACAACAAACCCCGCCGAGTGGCGGGGTTTGTTTACTTGTCTCGAGCTTGTCGAGAGAAGATTATTTCTTAGCGATATCAGAGTAAGAGAACTTGGACCAGCACGGAGATGAGGACATCCACGGCTTGGCGCCATACTTCTTGTAAAGATAGCGGGCGAAAGCCACGTTGTCATCAATGTTGTGCAAGTCTAGTCCCATTTCGATAGCAGTTTCCTCATGGTACAGAACGTTGATCTGCATCACGCCTCGATCGTAGGTGTTCTTCTTCCCTTTCAGCACGCCTCCTTTAGAGTTGTACTGGCGGTTCTGAGATTCACACGCGGCAATCTTACTCATGAGCGGGATGTCGGCAAAGTAGTCCTTGATGAACTTCTCGACATTCTTCGAGTCTGAGATCGGCTGATAGTCTTCCGACTTTACCTCCTTGGGTAAACTCTGAACCACTGCGGCCTCTAGTTCGTATGCAGGTACCGGCAAGGTTATCGCTGGAAGCACTGCAATCGCGCTAGACGAGAGGCTCATAAGAAGACTAATAGTTGTAAGCTGTAAAATAACAGTGGGATAAACTTTTAATGATTGGTGACCGTGACCGTATAGACCCGCTCTCCAAACGAAAAGCCAGCTCTTGCTGACTTACTAGTATGATATCACACCAGATACTTGATGTCAAGCATTTTATGTGGTCAAATATATATAAAGTGGCTATGTTGAGCCATATTATGTGATTATGTGCTCATTTCAATGGTTCACAATGGGTGAGCAATTAGAGGCCAATGTATATCCACGAGCCTCAGCTATGGCTGCGGTGGCAAAGTTCACTTTGTTAGCTTCTGAAACACGACTTAAACCCGAACAATTGGCGTAATAGTACCTCTCACCCTTGCTTGAAGCATAAACTGAGGCTTGATTGGAAATTGGAGATTGAAAATTGGAAATTTCCTGATTATATTCTATTTGAATGGGCTCTGACTTCCCTACTCCTGTAAGCCTACCAATACCGAATGATAGGCCGGCTACGAGGATTATGACTAGGCTTAAGAAGAGTTTCTTGAGCCATGGAAAACGCTCTATATGACCCTCTTCATCAAAAGAGACTTCCTCAGTCATTACCAAGTTTGTGGTTGATAGGTCTGCTTTGTTGCTTTTTTCAAACATGTGTTTTATACTAATGCCACTTAATTATGGCACATAAGAAATCCGCAGGTACAACTAAAAACGGTCGAGATTCCAATCCAAAATATCTTGGAATCAAAATCACTCCAGGAGCCAGGGCCAAGGCTGGTTCAGTGCTCGTACGCCAGCGTGGTACCGACATCATGGCCGGCAAAAATGTCTCCATGGGCAAGGACCACACCCTTTTCTCTCTTATTAACGGTATCGTCAGCCTCTCCTACAAGAGAAAGACTCATTTCGATAACACTACGATCAAGAAGAAGGTTCTCCACGTTGTTGCGCTCTAAATCTTTCAAGTTCTAAGTGCTTTTGGAATCGCTTGGCTTCTTTTTCTGCCAACCCATGTTCTTCTAAAGTTCTTTTACTTTCGCCTTGCGCTTTGAGTTGTTTGACTTTAGCAAGGCCTGTCTTGTCGGCCATAAGAGCTAGATTTCTTGGAATTAGGAAGTTTGCGGCATAACCATCAGAGACACTTTTCTCGTCGAATCTTCTCCCCACCCCTTTCACATCTTTGAGTAAAATAACTTTCATTCTGTACGAAATTTATGATTAATTTGTTAGTATCTCAATCGCCTTTTGGAGTTGAGGGTCGCGACCTATTTCTCGGTCTGAAGTAGTTCTTTCAATTTTGTAATCTGGTTCAATACCCTTTTCTGAGATGGAGACGCCATCTGGGGTTAGCCAGCGGGCTACCGTTATCTTGATAGAAGTCTCCGGGGTTATGTCTATGAGCTCTTGTACAGAGCCCTTGCCGAAGGTTATCTCTCCCACCAATATTGCTTTGCCATACTCTCTCAAGGCTCCAGCGAGAATCTCTGCTGCCGAGGCTGAACCTTTGTCTATAAGTATTACAAACTTGAAGTCGTCGTTAAAAACATCGTACCCGCGACTTCTGTAAATTTTTTCTTCTTGGTTTTCTCCAAAGTCTTCTCTAACTACCACCTTGCTTCCCGGGAGGAACCAGCTGGCCATATCTATGGCCGCTTCTAGATAACCACCCGGATTACCGCGCAAGTCAACGATGAGCTTGTCGTTACCAGAGAGAATAAACTCGCGCAAAGCTCCTCGGAAAAGATTGGGGGAATTAGCAGAGAAGCTATAGAGCTCAATGATGAAGATGCCCTCCGATAGAGACTTGGTGTTGATAGTCGGGATGTTGATAATCTCCCTAGTGATATTTATATCGAATGGCTCCTTAACTTCTTTTCTAAATAACGTAAGGTTTACATTTGTCCCTCGCGGACCACGGATAAGTTGAACCGCGTCCTCGGTAGACATAGCACTGGTCTCTTTGTCATTGATCTTTATAATTCTATCCCCGGCCATGATGCCAGAGCGAGAGGCTGGAGAATCTTTGAGCGGAGCGATGACGGTGATAGCTCCTTCTTGAGCCAAGACCTCCATGCCCACACCCTCGAAGTTGCCTCTGATATCGGACTCAAACATCTTCGTCTCAGCCGGTGGGAAGAATACCGTGTAAGGATCCTCAAGCGAGCTGGCTAAGCCTTGTATCGCTCCCCAAATTTTCTCTTGGTCTCCAATCCTTTCGGCCGTAGTGGAGGCTGGCACATATTTCTCATTGATAAGATTCCAAGCTTTCCAGAACGGAGCGAAGTTTATTCCAGATGGTTCGCCTTCTGTTCGGTTTTGGAGTCCGGTGACTACAGTCGAGACTTGCTTCTCTCCCGCGTTGAATCCGAGACTATAAGAAAGCGTGATGACAACTATGCAGAGCAAGAGTATTGCGGTGTTTTTCCTTAAGAATTCCATTCGCAGTATTTTAACATATAATGATGGAATGACGCTAAGACTGCACAATACCCTGTCGGACTCGTTTGAGGAATTCAAGCCTATTGAGGATGGTAAGGTTGGGATGTATCACTGTGGCCCGACAGTCTATAATTATATCCATATAGGTAATCTACGCTCTTTTCTTTTAGGTGATGTTTTGCGCCGGACTTTAGAATATTTGAACTTCGAGGTCAAGCAAGTTGTGAATATAACTGATGTAGGTATCGGTGGTAACAATGATGAGGGAGAAGACAAAATACTCTCCGGGCTTAAGCGTGAGGGCAAGGCTATCACCATGGAGTCAATGCTTGAGTTGGGTAGTTTCTATACTGAGCGTTTCAAGGAAGATATTGCCACATTCAATATAAAAACTCCCCATGTCTTACCGAAGGCCTCGGAACATATTGCCGAGCAGATTGAGCTTATAAAAATTCTTGAGGCCAAAGGTTTTACTTACAAGACCTCTGATGGAATCTATTTTGATACATCGAAAGATTCCCACTACGGTAAGCTGACAAGGTCGAACCTTGTTAGACAAGGTTCGACCTTGTCTAGGGTCATTCCAATTCCGGAGAAAAGAAATCCACGAGACTTTGCATTGTGGAAGTTCAATTCTAACCTCGGCTTCCCAAGTCCATGGAGCCAGGGCTTTCCCGGCTGGCATATAGAGTGCTCGGCTATGTCTAGCAAATATTTAGGTAAGACATTCGATATACATACTGGCGGACTCGACCTTGCGCCGGTGCATCATAACAATGAGATAGCTCAGTCAGAAAACGCCTGTGGCTGTGAATTCGTGCATTATTGGCTTCATAACGAATTTGTAAATGTTCCAGAAGGCAAGATGGCTAAGTCTGAGGGAACAGGTATTACTCTTGCTGAACTTATCAAAGCTGGTTTCAATCCGCTCGCCTATCGGTACTTCTTACTCTTGGCCCATTATAGAAGCCCAGTGACATTTTCTTGGGAAGCTTTGACCGCTGCACAGAATGCGTTTGAAAAGTTGAAGAAGTTTGTGGAAAGACTTGATAGCGGTGGCACCATTGACCTCGCCTATAAGGCCAAATTTATAGAGAAAATTGAGAATGATTTAAATACTCCTCAAGCCTTGGCTGTTGTCTGGACTCTGGTCAAAGATAAGGATGTCCTACCCAACAATAAGTTGGCAACACTTCTTGATTTCGACAAGGTGCTTGGACTCGGTCTCTAATTATCTCTAATTATCTCTAATTATCTCTAATTATCTCTAATTATCTCTAATAATTAAAACTTACATTATTTCAATCCTATAGGATTAAAATAATGTATTTAGGAGGAAAGATTAGTTCTCCCCAACTTCCCCACTCTTTCCTCCCCATCTCTTGATTCGTGTCATTTGGCCAAATTCGCTATAATTCGTGTCATGCAAATCATCTCTGGAACCTCTCTCAATACGGGCCTAAGGATTCCACCACACTCTCTTGAAGCGGAGCAGGCACTTCTTGGTTCTGTTATGCTTCGTCCCGATGCTATGTACGAGATCATGGACATCATCACTTCAGCATCTTTTTACTTTGAAAAGCACAAGACGGTATTCGAGACGATGCTCGATCTCTTCGGCAAACATCAACCCATAGACATTCTCTCACTCTCCGACAGATTGAAAGAAAAGGAACTCCTCGAGCGCATTGGCGGCACAAGTTTTCTAACGGAACTTTCTTCCACTGTCCCCTCTTCCGCAAACGTCAAGCACTACGCCGAGATAGTGATGAAGAAGTTTATGATGCGCCAGCTCATTGAGGCTTCCGAACACCTTTCGCATCTTGGTTTCAACGAAGCTGGTGAGCTCGAAGAAATACTCGACCAAGCGGAGAAGAAAGTATTCGATATTACTGAACGTTTTGCAGGTTCTGCCCGCTTTCGCGACCTAGTGCCGCTCTTGGCCGAAGCTTATGAAAGATTTGAGAAATTATCCTCCAGCGAACATGAGCTGCGTGGAGTACCGACCGGATTTAAATCTCTAGACGATATTCTTGGTGGATTCCAGAACTCCGACCTCATCATCATCGCTGCTCGTCCCTCTGTCGGTAAGACCGCTCTAGCGCTCGACATTGCTCGACGCACCGCGAGCGAACATCAGATTCCAGTCGGAATCTTCTCTCTTGAAATGAGCGCCGACCAGCTAGTTGACCGCGTAGTAGCTGCACAGAGTCGCACCGATGCCTCCATCATTAGGAAGGGTGTACGCATCCAGAGTGGGGCTTGGCGCGAAGATGTGTTCAAAAATATTCGTGACGCATTAGATGACCTGTCCCGTACCCCTCTCTATATAGATGATCAGCCGGGCAATACCATTATGAAGATGCGCTCCGCCGCGAGGAAACTTAAGATTGAGAAAGGTCTCAAGCTTCTCGTCGTGGATTACCTACAGCTTATGGCGCCATCCACCGCTCGTACCAACGACTCTACAGTCCAGCAGGTTACTGAGATTTCCCGAGGTCTTAAACATCTTGCTCGTGAGCTCAATATCCCGGTCATTGCCCTCTCCCAGCTCTCTCGAGCCATTGAGACCCGCGGTGGCAAGCCCAAGCTCTCTGACCTTCGAGACTCAGGTTCTATTGAACAGGATGCCGATCTAGTTATGTTTATACACAGTAACGAAGATGACATTCGTGATGAGGCCGGCAAGGTTAAGGATGTTCAGAGGAAGGAGCTCATCATCGCCAAGCATAGGAATGGTCCGCTCGGCTATGCCGCTCTCGATTATCACACCCGCTTCAATACTTTCGTCGAAATTGATTACAGTAACTATGGCAAGATTGAGGAAGACTTTAAGAATTTCTAGTGATGAATTCTATTGATAAGTTAACAGAAATGTTTGCTAAGTTTCCGGGTATCGGACCGCGCCAAGCCAAGCGTTTTGTCTACTATATCTTGAGCAGGAACGGTAACTATCCGGAAGATCTCATAAGAGCTATACAGAATCTCAATGTAGAGATCGTGCAATGTGGAGAGTGTCAGCGCTTTTTCGCGAAAGATGGTGGCACTTCGAAACTTTGTCCTATTTGTTCTGATGATACGAGAGATGGTTCTATGCTCATGCTTGTACCACGCGACATCGACATGGAGTCAATAGAAAAAAGTGGGGGTTATAACGGCTACTACTTTATCCTTGGTGGGGTCATTCCGATCTTGGAAAAAGAGCCAGAGAAGAGAATAAGAATAAACGATTTGCAAAATTTGATAAACAAGAAGAAATTAGAATTGAAAGAAATAATATTGGCTATGAACGCCAACTTAGATGGCGAGAATACCGCAGAATTTATTAAGGAAAAGTTTAAGAATGATTCATTTATTCTATCAACTCTTGGTCGAGGGCTCTCTACCGGCGCAGAACTAGAGTATGCCGATCCAGAAACTCTAAAACACGCCCTTTTACATAGGACAAAATAAACCAAATACATTATAAGACAGCGGTCGTGTGCTTATAATGTATCAGTTTTTACTGACTGCTTATTTAATACTATCAATCTGGACCTCGAAGTAAGGTTGGCGGTGGCCGTATTTCTTGAAATAGCGGGACTTCTGCTTGTATTTGATGACATCTACCGTTTTGTAGCGAGCAATCTTTCTAAGAGTTCCTGTAACTACCGAATCTTTTATAAAGGGAGTGCCGAGAGTAACATCAGATGCGCCATTGTCGAGCATTAAGACAGAGTTGAAAGAGATACTGTCGCCTTCCTTGAGGGTGTCGGAAAGTTTCTCAATTTTGAGCGTGTCCCCTACCGAGACTCGATATTGCTTGCCACCAGTGGCGATAACAGCAAAGAGGTCCTTAATAGCCTTTGTGGTAGTGGTTTTCTTGGCCTTAGGAGCCTTTTCAAGAGTCTTTTTAGGGGTAGTGGTCACTTCAGTCATAGGGATATCATTCTACTGAAGGTTTATCTAAAGTCAACGGCTCGAAATCTATGCCAGAGCCGGTAATCCTGACCACATCCTTGTCTATCTTCTTGAACTCTTTGCCCGCCAATTCATACTGGTTTACAGCTGTTCCGAGGGCGTTACCCATCTTCCTATAATACTCCTCGTAACTTCCAAGATGCCTCTGAAGGTCTCCTACGTTCTTGATGATGCCTTTGACGGACTCTTCTATCTGGAGGCCTTTCAGCCCTTGTAGGACGGTCTGAAGGTAGGCGAGGAAGGACGTGGGCGATACGACAAGCACATGGTACTTGGAAGCCGCTCGTTGGATGAGGGTTTCCGAATCTTCCTTGAGTGCGCCGATCTTGTTGATAATAAGGTCGTAGTAGATAGCTTCGTGCGGGATGAACATGAATGCGAAGTCCATAGTGCCTTGTCCGGGCTGAATGTATTTAGCGGTTTCGCTAATACGGTTCTTGAGATCTGCGACGAAGAGTTTTTCTAAGCGCTCCTTTTCTATTGGGTCTTTCTCCTCCACCAAACGATTATAGTTCTCCAGAGAAAATTTGGAGTCGATAGGAATTATTTTATCTCTTACGAAGACTACGGCATCGACGATATTACCATCAGGGAACGAATACTGCATCTGGTAGCTTCCGGGAGGCAAAACATTTTTCAGCAATGTCTCAAGATAGTATTCACCTAGCACTCCGCGCTGTTTTGGATTCTTCAAAATATCTTGAAGACTCTGGAGTTGGTCGGCAAATGAGACTACTTGCTTGTTGGTTTCGTCGAGCTTGGTCAGGCCTTGAGTGACTTCTCTGATAAGCTTGGCTGATTCGCCGAACTGTACTCGCACCGACTCGTTCATAAGTCGAGTGGACTCTGACATCTTGTGGTCTACAGTTCTTGAGAGTTCGTTAAGTTGAGTAAGGAGAAGATTCATCCCCTCTCCCTTTTCTTCCCCACCATTTCTTTTTGTGAGTTGAATTACGAGCCAAAGATTGACCAGAAGTACAAGTCCCAAGATGACGAGAGTCCAATTCATTGCTAGGATTATAACATGTCATTACAACAAGACTTAAGGAACCAGATGGTTAGTGCAATGAAGGCCAGAGATGCATTGCGTTTGAGCGTTATTCGTGGCTTGCTTTCCTCATTCACCAACGAACTGGTGGCCAAGAAGAGAAAGCCGGATGAGGAACTCTCTGACGAAGAAGTTCTCTCCGTCATCTCTCGCGCAGTCAAACAGAGGAAGGATAGTATTGAGCAATTTGAGAAAGGTAATCGTGCCGACTTAGCCGAGATCGAGAAAGCCGAACTCAAAATTCTAGAAGCTTACCTGCCTGCGCAGATGTCTAGCGAAGAAGTTCTTGCATATGTGAAAAAAAGGGCGGTTCCCGGATTTGACCACACAACTCCACTTGTGGCAAGTAACAAAAACCAATTTATGGGAATGATTATGAGAGAACTCAAGGGTAAAGCAGATGGAATGTTGGTAAAAGAGGCTCTCGATTTCCTCCTCTCCTAAACTTATCCACATCAGCTTTCCTTGACTTGACAATACGATTTACTTGTGATAACCTTCCAAGTAGGTAACCAAAGGGGGTGAGTCTTGCATCAATACACTTCTCTACCACTACATGGTGTTGACACCAATCATGAGGTTCGATTAGTCGACAAGATGGCGCGGGAAGTTCGGAGTCGATACTGGGACATGAGAAAACGAGTTGGTTCCGAGAAGGCCAACAAGATGTGGTCGAGCATCCGTTTAGAAGTTGTGAAGGGTCACAACTTCAACGGTGAAGAAATGCTCCACATGCTTTCCAAGGTCTCAGTGCGATACGCTGAGCTTCGTAAGCTCTCTCAGAAACGTTAGAGCTAGCGCCAAGGGCGGACATTTCATGTCCGCCCTTTAAATTGTTTATATACAAAAATACTTATCCCGAAGAACGGTTCTTACGAATTCACCAAATTCCCCTAGGTCCTTCCTAGGGGAATTTCTTTATCTCGGCTCGTTGACACTCGCAGTTTCGCTAGCTAGCGAAATATCACTTCAATTTGTGA
>SICR01000006.1 GCA_009691335.1 Candidatus Zambryskiibacteriota bacterium | reverse complement strand
AGCGTTCCTCATGTGGAACTGCCTCAAACAACCCCAGTAATCCAAACTTCATCAGAACCTAACCCACAGACACCTCTCTCTGCCACAAAATATGTTGACGACAAGGACCCGTATCGTGAACCTTTGGTGTAAAATATAGATATGCGTTTCCAGGTCCCCCAATTTATCGAGATAGAAGACAAGATATTTGGTCCTTTGACCTTCAAACAGTTCATCTATCTGGCTGGCGGAGCCGGAATCTGCGTAGTTCTCTTCACCTTCCTGCCGAAATTTCTGGCAATTCTAGTCTCCCTGCCCGTAGCGGGACTCGCTCTTGCCTTGACCTTTTATAAGGTAAACGATAAGCCATTTATCAATGTTATGGAAGCCTTTTTCAACTACACCCTAGGCAACAAGCTCTATATTTGGAAAAAAGAGGAAAAAAAAGTAGTAGGAAGTAAGGAGTATGGAGTAAGAGAGACTCAGATTCAGCAAATTCAGGTACCGAGACTTTCAGAAAGTAAGCTGCGAAAGCTGACTTGGAGCTTAGATATCAAAGAAAATCAAAATCCAATAACAGAAAACTCTAATGATGAGTTATAATTAGAGAATGGCCGCCACTACAAACGCTACTCAAGAATTCGTTCCGATAAAGGAAGTGCGCGATGGCATCGCCATCCTCAAAGATGGGGGGATGAGGGCTATTTTGCTATGTTCCTCCATAAACTTCTCTCTTAAATCAGAGGATGAGAGGAACGCCATCCTCATGCAATTCCAGGATTTCCTCAATTCTCTAGACTTCTCCATAGAAATCTTGGTCCAATCAAGAAAGCTAGACATCCGCCCATACATAGCTCTCCTCGAGGAACAGAGGACTAAGCAGGTCAATGACCTTATGAAGATACAGGTGCGCGAGTACATAGAGTTCATCAAAAATTTTACGGAGAATACCAATATTATGACCAAGCACTTCTTTATCGTGGTGCCTTATAGCCCGACTACCTTAGGTATCGGCAAAGCCAGCGGTTTGCTCTCTAGCCTTGGCATTGGGGCCAAAAAGACTGCCACTGATACCAAGTCTAGCGCTGATACTGACTTTGAAGAGAGTAGGAGCCAACTTGAGGAGCGTCTCTCCATTGTCGAGCAGGGGATGATCAGAAGCGGGATTAGAGTCGCGAGACTAGGAACTGAAGAGGTTGTAGAATTATTTTATAAAGCGTTTAATCCAGGAGAAACAGAGAAGCCAATCAAGGTAAATTAGTATGAGTATTTTTGATAAAATTTTAGGTAAGAAGGAAGAGGCTAGGAATGATATTTCTTCGATTCTTCCACAAGAAATATTTGAAGCGGGTGTGCTAGAACTCAAGGATATTATCGCGCCATCTGCACTCAAAATAACTCCTAAAGAGATCAACCTGGGCGAGAAGATCCTACGCAGTTTCTTCATCATCTCATACCCACGCTTCCTCTCCGAGGGCTGGTTCTCGCCCATCATCAACATGGACAAGGTGTTTGATGTCTCTATATTCATCCACCCGATTGAAACTTCCAAAGTCTTACGCCAATTTCAGAGAAAGGTGGCTGAGGTACAATCGCAGATTCACATGAGAGAAAATAAGGGCCTTGTCCGCGACCCTGTACTTGACATCGCCTACCAAGACCTAGAGAACCTCCGCGACCAGCTCCAACAAGCGCAGGAAAAATTATTTGATGTCGGACTCTATATAACTGTTTATGGCGATAGCGATGCTGAACTAGATAAGGTTGAGTCAGAGATAAAATCAATATTGGAATCCAAACTCATTTATGTGAAGCCAGCTCTCTTCCAGCAGGAACAGGGGTATAAAAGTACCTTGCCATTGGGCAATGACGAACTGGGAGTACACTCCAAACTCAATTCTTCGCCACTTTCTTCTCTCTTCCCATTTACCTCCTTCGACCTTACATCTGATAACGGCATTCTCTACGGTATCAACAGACACAACTCATCCTTGGTACTTTTCGACAGATTTTCTCTTGAGAACTACAACTCAATAATGTTTGCCAAATCCGGCGCGGGGAAATCATATGCTACGAAACTCGAGATACTCCGTACTCTTATGTTCGATACCGAGGTGATAGTCATTGATCCTGAGCGTGAGTACGAATATATGGCGGAAGTGACCGGTGGCCGATACTTCAACATTTCTCTCAACTCCGAAAACCACATCAATCCCTTCGACTTGCCAGTACCCGGCCCGAATGAGTCCGCCGCCAATGTCTTGCGCTCAAACATCATCAACCTTGTAGGCCTCTTCCGCCTAATGATGGGGGGGCTTACCGCTGAGGAAGACGCTATCATTGACCGCGCCATTACCGAGACTTACGCGCTCAAAGACATCTCCGCTGACTCTGACTTCAGAAACATTGAGCCTCCTCTAATGAGCGACTTTGAAATGGTGCTAACAGGCATGGAAGGAGGGGAGTCTCTGGCGCAAAGGCTCACTAAATACACCAAAGGGACTTGGGCTGGCTTCATAAACCGCCCAAGTAATGTAGATATCAATAAGAAATTTGTGGTCTTCTCGCTTCGGGATATGGAGGATGAACTTAAGCCCATTGCGATGTACATTGTCATGCACTACATTTGGAGTGCGATTAGGAAAGAGCTCAAGAAACGCCTGCTCGTAATAGATGAGGCATGGTGGATGATGAAGTCAGATGACACAGCCTCATTCCTTATGAGTCTCGTCAAACGCGGGCGCAAGTACTTCCTCGGCGTGGCAACTATCACTCAAGATGTTGGAGATTTCTTGAAGAGTCCATACGGCATACCTATCATCACCAACTCATCTATCCAGATTCTCCTCAAACAGTCAGCGACGACAATAGACACTCTTCAAAAGACATTTAACCTCACCGATGAAGAGAAATACTTGTTGCTCGAATCGGATAGAGGAGAGGGGATATTCTTCGCCGGCCTAAAACACGTGGCTATCAAAAATATTGCCTCCTACACCGAAGACCAGATAATCACTTCCGATCCCTCGCAGGTCTTGGCTATCAAGAAGGCTAAACGAGATGCCGCAGAGGATAGGGAGGTAGCTATGGAAAGAGCTAAAACCGAAATAGAAGATGCCGGAAGAAAATAAAAAGAAAGGACTCAAAGCGCATACGATTATATTAATGATCGTGGTAGCCTTATTCTTCGATGTCCTTCAATGGCTTCTGGCCTTTATATTTATGGATTGGCTTGCAGGACTTTTCGCAGGATTAACCTTCTATGTCTGGTTTAAATTATATGGATTAAGTTTTATGAAACCGAAAAGGTTGGCGACTTTTAGTGGAACCATTGTTGCCGAAATGATTCCACTCTTGGCCGCTCTGCCCGCTTGGACCGCCGCCGTGACTTACTTGGCCCTAGATGCGAAGGCAAAAGAGGTTATCCCTGGATCAGTAGCCTCAAAATTAGATATAATGAAGAAATAATAAATAGGAGTAAGAAGTAAACCTGCAAGGCAAGACCTTGTAGGTTTTAAAGTTATCCCTAAACGGATATCGTAAAATTAGATATAATGAAAAAATGATAAATAGAAGTAAGAAGTATAGAGCAGGGAGTATGAGATGGATTTTTGTATCTTTCTTTCTACTTACTTCCTACTTCCTACCTCCTACTTCTGTCAACGCTCAGTCCGTTGACATTCTCTGGCAAGGCGAAACTTATACCCCACCCTTCTACCAAGGTCGCGCACTTTGGTCTAGACAATCACGAGCCACCTTAGTCGCCATACCACAAGGCTTAGGTAACCCAGCGAACCTTGACTACATCTGGATGAAGAATGGGACAATACTTGGTAATATTTCCGGTATAGGCAAGAACTCGCTCACATTTATGGACACAATCTTTTCTAAACGGGTAACTATCAAGGTAGAGATAGTGAGAGGTGATGATGAACTCTTGGCAGAGGCTTCAATAATACTCACTCCCTTTCCCCAAGTCCTAACAATTTACGAAAACAACCCTCTCTACGGCTTCCTCTTCCATCAAGAAGTATCTGATGCTTATCCATTGAGAGAAGCCGAGGTGACATTTAGCGTCTTCCCACTCTTTTTCAATACCCAGAACCATTCCGACGCCATATTAACTTATGAATGGCGGACCAATACTGATGAGGCAGAAACGGGTAGCTCTGTAACTTACCGCATCCCCGAAAAAGCTTCTGGAACCTCGCTCATTTCGGTAGCTCTTACGAACATAAATCAAATAATGCAATCCGCTAATAAAAGTTTCTTGGTACAATTTGGCAATGAAAATGAATAATAGAAGTATGAAGTGTGGAGTAGGAAGTATGAATTTATTTTTTGTATTGATAGTAATTTTTCTTACTTCTTACTTCTTGCTCCCTACTCCTGCCCAAGCGCAGACTCCTTACCAAACTCCCACTCCGTACAGATTACTTGCCCCTATTCCTCTAGGTGGTACTACTCAAGCTGAAGAAACTACCACGGAAAAATATCTTCCAGGATTGATTAAGATGGTGATTGGTTTGGCCGGAGTTTTAGCAGTACTTAGACTTATGTATGCCGGTATCAAATATATGTCTACGGACGCTTTCTCTGAAAAAACTGAGGCCAAAGGTATTATTGAGGACGCACTTTGGGGTCTAGCCCTTGCTATGAGCGCATGGCTTATTTTAAATACGCTTAACCCCAAACTGGTTAACTTAGATCTTAGTATTAAACCACAAGAAATAAAAACTCCGTCAACTGGTGGTGGTGGTGGAGATGTGGGTTGTCAAGGAACTTGCCCGCGCTCTTATGTAAATGGAGGAGATACTATCAATTATAAAGATTGTTCTAGTTGCTCAGACGCCGACTCTTTTGAATTAACTATCAAACAAGAAACTATAAACGGGGAAAAGGCTAAAATAAATACAGCACTAGGAAACAGTTTAAAGTCAGTAAGCGTGATGCCTGGGAATCCTACTTTTCAAGTTACTGAAACATGGCCACCCACCGTCAACCATGCCAATCAAAAACAATATGAGGGCACATCGGTTGACATAAGCTTATCCGATAAAACAGGAGCCAATATAACAGCATTTATAAGGAATGCCGCATCTAAGGGGTTAACTGCCGTATATGAAGTCAAAACTGAAGATGAGCGTAATACGTATATACGACAAGGAGTGCCGGCAGTAAGTATAATAACTGTACCGAGAATATCAGGAGAACATTTTTCTGTACCACCAAAATGAAAAGGACTTTTATTATTATAGTTTCAATAATCATTCTTGCTTTGGGAGTTTGGTATTTCTTTTTTCGAGATTCTTCCACTACTCTGGTAGAAATCATCAGGACAGGACTACCCTTCGGCTCTAACGAGGACATAAATATCCCAGCGATAGATACCAAACAAGGAACAGCAGACGAAAAACAATTTGATGAAATAATTTCTGCTGAAACGAAATTATTTCGTATTTCCAATACTCCGGTAGCTGGATTTGTCGCATTTAACACCCCACAGACAAACTCAAAACAAGGTAGCACTAACACGGTGGTGCGCTACATTGACCGCGCCACCGGACACATCTTTGATGCCATCATCCCTTCGGCCACTACAACAGGGGTTATTCAAAAAACAAGAATTACCAACAATACTTTGCCGAAAATATATGAGGCACACTTCCGCTCTGATGGAGGAATGGTGCTCTTGAGAGCCTTAAGGGGAGACTCTGATACAATTGATAATCTAACTCTTGCTTTAACCGCCCCTAAAGCCACCTCGGCTTCGACAAGCTCACCCCAAGTAACGAACGAATTCTACTCCATCTCTGCTACCAATATGCGTGGCAGTATAGACAGTGTGGCGCCGGGGGCTGGCAACACACTTTATTACACACTTACTGATACTGGAGCAGTTGTCTCATCCACATTTGTCGGTACAGAACTCAAGACATTATTTACTTCCGCTTTTACTAACTGGCGACTCGCTCGGCTCGGCGCGGGGATAATGCTTTATACCAAGGCGAGTGCTAGCACCCCCGGATACGCCTACAGCGTAAGTGGTGGCACTCTAACAAAACTATTAGGCCCCCTTAACGGACTTACGGCAATAGGAAATTCAAATGGTAAAAAGATTCTTTATTCATATACCGAGAACAATACCACCAAATTATTCAGCAAAGATTTGGCAAGAGGTGATTCTCTAGAAATTCTCCCCGCCACGATCTCTGAGAAATGTGCCTGGAGTGCAAGAGAAGCCAATAGTTTCTTTTGCGGTACACCAATTAGCTCCATGATTAGCACGGAACCTGATGAATGGTATCAGGGCAAGACACACTTCTCTGACTATATCTGGAAGTTTGATACAAACTCAGAAATAGCACAGCTTATTTTGAACCCTAAAACTAACTTTGACCTTGAATTTGATATTTATGAGCCGAAACTTTCGCCTAATGAAGATTATATGATTTTCATCAACAAACGGGACCTTACTTTATGGGGAGTCAGACTTTAGCAAGCTTAATATTTCTCCGAACAAAAATCTCTTGAGCGACACTAAATAGATTTGTGGTGAGCCAATAGAGAGCAATAACCCCAGAAATTTTATAAGAAATGAAAAATACCATAACGGGGAAAAGATATTTCATCTGAGTCTGGATGTTCTTGGTCAAGTTGTCACTGAAAGAATTCCCTTTGGGAGCGCTTTGTCCTTGAGTCACAATCTTGAGTTGCCAATATGTTGAGAGGGCGGCCAAGAGTGCTATTAAAATACTTTTACCGCTAATATCTATAAGACCAATGAAAATAGTGTTGATGTGAGCTGGAGCGGTGACGAATGAATAGAGGAGGGACGGCTCTACCTTGGGGAAATCTAGAAATATTTGATAAAGAGCGAGAATTATTGGTATCTGAATAATAATAACGAGAATACCTGAGAATGGATTAACCCCCTTCTCTTTATAAAGCGCTAGAGTCTTCCTCGCTTGCTCTTCGGGTTTGTCCTTATATTTTTCCTTTATCTCTTCCAAATCTGGACTTATTTCTGCCATTCTGACTTGAGTAATAACCGCCTTCCTAGAAAGAGGAAAAAGTACTAGACGGACAAGAATGGTTAGAATAACCACTATTATCCCAGCGTCTGCCCATGGGATAATCTTAAATAAGAATACTAAAGCATTATAAAGAGGGTCAAAGAAGAAAGTGTGGTAGAAAGATGACATTAAAGCATTATAATTCCTAATTTCTAATTGACCTAATTAAACTAGTTAATTCGTTCTTTAATTCCTCTCCTCTCAAGTTTTGCGCTCCAGCTTTGATGATAACGATATAAACAGCCGGTTTCAGGGTGGGCTTAATTTCTCGCAAAATGGGGCGAATGCGACGCTTGATGGTATTCCTCACTACCGCTTGCTTGTAAAGCTTCTTTGATACAGAAATAACCGTCTGGACAGTATCTGAAGTAATCAATCTTAAGGAGAAGTGTGGTGAGAAAGACATTAAACAGCGAGACGGGCGCGCCCTTTTCTCCTTCTGGCTTTTATAGTTCTCTTACCAGTAGAGGTCTTTTGCCTTGAGAGAAAGCCGTGCTTTCGAGCTCTCTTACGCTTTTTCGGTTGATATGTTATAGACATTTTATTTATGGTGAGCCCTTCAAGCTATTAACAGGTTATAAACATATTATAACCATTTTTTGATGCTTTAACAAGTTTTGAGAGGAGTGATAAAAAGGGTACTATGAATACGCTAATAAATTAATGATGGACTACAAACAACTCTGGCAAAGCGTTCTGGTAGAAATGGAGCTTGATGTTTCAAGGGCCAACTTCACCACTTGGTTCAAGGATACCCGCATTGTCAAAGAAGATGGCGGTACTATAGTCCTCAGTGTCCCAAACGCCTTCGTCAAGGAGTGGCTCCTGACCAAGTACCATAGCACTATATTGCGAAGCCTTCGTAATATAGAGAACTCCATTCACACAGTAGAGTATGTGGTCAACAAGGAGGAGACGCGCCGTAGGGATGATAAAATAGGCTCAATTGCGCAAAACAGCAACAATCGAGAGCTTCCATTACCTGAGATTGCCGTCAATAAAGACGACAATCTCAACCCTCGCTACACATTCGAAAACTTTGTTATCGGACCATTCAATGAGCTGGCCCATGCGGCAGCGCAGGCTATAATCAAGAAGCCTGGGATCATGTATAACCCATTATTTATCTACGGCTCAACAGGGCACGGCAAAACACACCTCATACAAGCCATAGGTAACCACATAAAGACTGTTTCTCCGAGTAAAAAGGTTTATTACATGACATCAGAGCAATTTGGACAAGACTGCATGAACGCTCTCCAGCACCAGAAAATGAATATCTTTAAGGAAAAGTATAGAAAATACGATGTTTTGATCGTTGATGACATCCAATTCTTCTCTGACAAGCAGAAATATCAAGAAGAACTCTTCCACCTTTTCAACACCCTACATGACAATAACCGCCAAATCATTTTCTCTTCAGACAAGCACCCTCATTTCATTACAGGACTTGAAGAGAGGTTGAAATCCCGTCTAGCTGCTGGTATGACGGTTGACATCCCCGCACCAGACAAGGAGTCTAGGATCGCCATTATCACCGCCAAGGCTCTACAGCAAGGAATGGTACTCTCAAACGAAATCATTGATTACTTGGCCCATACTGTAAACGGCAACATTCGTGAGCTTGAGGGGGCGGTTAATGCACTTCTATGCCAAGCGCAACTTAAGAGTAAGGATATAACCATGCTTGATGTTAGAAATTACATCAAAAACAATGTTAAACCCAAGAAAAATGTTGCCGTAAAGGATGTGGTTAAGATAATTTCTGATTTCTATAATATAAAAGAAGAGAGTATTTACGAAAAGACGCGACATAAGGAAGTCATAAGGCCACGACAAATAATAATGTATGTACTTAGAGAAGATTTCAACATCTCTTATCCGTCTATCGGACAAAAATTGGGCGGTAGAGACCACACCACTGTCATACATTCTTGCGAGAAAGTAAAAAAAGACATCAAAGAAGATCAGTTATTATTAGAAGAAATAGGTCAAATAAGGGCGTTATTAACTATCTAATAATATGTGGAAAAAGTATGTAAATAATGTTAATAAGAAGGTTAGATTTAAAACTTACACCAAACCACAACAAAACAACCTATTATTTATAAGAAGCTATCCACAAATAACTTTTTATATATTATTAAAATATAGTTTAAATGAAGGATATTTTAAATTATACACATATTCACACCTCTACTAATAATAATAGTATTTATATATGAAAATAGAATGCATTAAAGAACAACTAGAAGAAGCATTAAATAAAGCAAATAAAATAGCTGGTAAAAATACAACTCTCCCAGTTCTTTCTGGTTTATATATGGAAGCTAATCAAAATTCACTTTCTATAAAGGCCACAAATCTTGATCTTGGTATTACTGTAAATGTCCCTGTGAAAGTTGTTGAACCAGGAATAGTTGTTGTGCCTGCACATATTATTACTTCACTTATAAGTTCTTTGTTTAAAGATAGAAATATTACTCTTAATACTAAAGAACAAATTTTGGAAATAAAAACTTCTTCCACTAAAACTAATATTAAAACCTTACCTAGTGAGGATTTCCCAATAATTCCTGAAATTGGAGATGATGATGTTTTTTCAATACCTACAAGAGATTTTATTTTTGGTATACGCTCAGTAATTTATGCTGCTGCTATTGGAAGTATTAAGCCAGAACTCTCATCTATATCTATTACTTATGAAGGGGAATTTCTTGTCTTTGCAGCAACTGATTCATTTAGACTAGCGGAGAAAAAAATCAGGGTTAAAAAAATTCCTAATTTCAAACAAATTCTTGTTCCACAGAAAAATGCTTTAGAAATGATAAAAATCTTTGACCGAGCTGATGAGTATATTTCTATATCCATTCAAGAACATCAGATTGCCATGCGTTCTGAGGGGGTTTATTTAACTTCTCGCATTATTGATGGGACATTCCCTGATTATCGCCAAATTATTCCTAAAAAGACTTCTACTTCGGCAGTTATGCTTAAGCAGGACCTTATAAATTCACTAAAGACCAGCCTTATTTTCTCTGACTCTTTCAACCAGTTGACCTTAAGGTTAAGTCCTGTGGCAAAACATTTTGAGCTTGAGTCTAAAAACTCTACTATTGGGGAAAGTGTGCATAAGTTAGACGCAGTACTTGAGGGCGATGAACTCTCTATAAATGTAAACCATCGATATTTTACCGATTGTTTCCAATCTATTACCACTGATAGTCTCTCTCTTAGTTTTGCTGGAGTTGCTAAGCCTATTATAGTTACCGGAGTAGGAGATAGTAGTTTCCTTTATTTAGTTATGCCGATGAATCAGTCCTAATTGGGATGAAAAATCTTTTCAGTTTATTAGAAAGATTTAGAAAAGTTTTAAATAAAGACACTTTAACCAAAGAAGTCATCATTAAGGTTGTTGCTGATAAGACTAGAGTGAAACTATTATCTGAATGGATATTGTTGCGAGACGGGGTGCTTGAAATAACTGCGGGAGCCTCGGCTAAAAATGAAATTAGTTTAAGAGAGGAATTGATTAAGAGTGAGTTGAAAGAAGCTCATCAAATTCTTATCTCCAAATTTTTATATAAATAACTAGAAGCCCGTAGGAAGCGGTGCGAGGTCGGTAGGTGGAATAGTTGGTGATACTTGAGGTATTGTTGCTGTTTCTGTGTCCTTTGTGTACCAGCGCCTTACTCCATACTCCCAATTATTAAATCCCGCGTCTTTCTCATGGTTTGGTGGATATGAACCTCTAGGGTTATCTCTGTCTACATAGTAAAGGATAGAGTGTTGCTCGCCAGATATTTCTCCGCGCAGTATTGGCTTTAAATTGGTGGGGTCTTCTGGTTCTGGAGGAATAAATGATTCTTCGGGGAATCCAGATAAGACCTTATCCATAAGTTCTCGCCACAAAGGTGAGACGATAAGGCCGGCCACCTTCTTGGCCATAGGGGAGTTGTCGCTGTTGCCTGTCCAGGCACCAACAACAAGACCGGGAGAATAGCCGATTATCCAGGCATCACGATAATCATTTGAAGTGCCAGTTTTTACCGCCACATTGTCCGACATATAGAGTGGAGAGTTAACCCCGTAACTAGGAGTTCTAGCTATATTATCAGAAAGAATACTGGTAATAGTTCTTGTGGTCTCTACCGGCAGAACTCTTCTGGGAAAAATGGAGTGCTTGTCGATGATGTTTCCTCGATAATCTTCCACCCAAAGAATTGGAGTGTAAGGATTGCGCACTCCATCGTTGGCAAATACGGAGTAAGCCGAGACCATATCTAGAAGGGTCACTGAGCCGCCCCCAAGGACCAATGAGAGTCCGTATGTGTCAGGTTCAGTTAGACCTTGTATGCCTAAATCTCGAGCAAGCTTTATTGAATCTGAAACTCCAGCCAGATAGATGGCTTCTACTGCCGGCACATTGATGGATTGGGCCAATGCGTCCCTTATCGTCATGGGGCCGCGGAATTTCTCATCATAGTTACCGGGAGAGTAGCATTTGTCATCAGTGGTGAAGTTGTCTGGCTCGCAATAGCTAGAGAATTGAATCGGTGCATCGAAAAGAATTGTTTTGTCCGTGTAACCTTTGTTGAAAAGAACAGAATAAACAAATGGCTTAAATGTTGAACCTGGTTGGCGTAAGCCAAGAGCGGCGTTAAAGTTGCCATCGATTGTTTGGTCGAAGTAATCGCGTGAGCCAACCATCACCAATATCTCACCAGTCTTCGGGTCTATAGCGACGATGGCGTTATTTCTAGCGTCAAATGTTTTCTCATTGATACTGCCATACTTGGCAGACGTGTCCTCAGCATCGCGTTGCATGGAATAATCTAGAGTAGTCACAACCTTCCATCCGCTACTACGCACCGCATCTTCCCCATACTTTTTCATAAGCTCGTCAATGACGAAAAAGACGAAGTGTGGGGCTTTGATAGTGGTGTTGTCGTTGCGCCCTTTGAAGTCAACCTTTTCCTCAAGCGCCGTGTCATACTCGTCTTGTGTAATTACACCTTGGCTAAGCATTTCTCTGAGAATGAGATTCTTCCTATTCTCAAGCTCTTGGCGATGAGATCCGTATGGGGAGTAATAAGAGGGGGCTTTGGGCAGAGCGGCCAGATAAGTGGATTCAGCTAAGGTCAGATCCAATGCACTTTTGCCAAGAAAACTTTGAGCCGCTTCCTCTATGCCATAATGAGTGCCTCCATAGGGGATTTCATTTAAATAAAGAGACAGAATATCTTCTTTGGTGAGAACTTTTTCAAGCTTTAGGGCCAAGATAAGCTCCTTTAATTTCCTAGTTGGAGTTTTGTCTTTGGTTAGGATTGAGTTCTTCACTACTTGTTGGGTAATGGTTGAACCTCCTTGGCTAAATGACATTGTAGTCAAGTTGACAAGCACGGCTCTTACAAAAGAACTAAGTTCAAAGCCGTGGTGGGAATAGAAATTTTTATCCTCAATGGCAATAGTAGCATTCTTGGCATAAGTAGATACCTTGTCTAAGGGGACGACATCTCGCTTAACATCAGGCGAGAAATCATAGAGAAGAATCTCGCCAGTGCGGTCATAAATCTTTGTTGAACCGTCCATACGCCTTTCCAAGAGGCTCTCCATAGCTGGAATGCGCAGAGAGGCCATCCAGAGCACAAACATCCCGGAAGCAAATAATGCTATAGCCATAATAGCTAAAAGGTAGCTAGAACGAACACTCCTGACCTGAGTTTTCTTCATTGGAGAATTGATTTTACCATTTATTTCCGTGTCCGAAAATGTTAGATTATTCTTATGGATAAAGGTATAGACGAACTCTTGACTCGCGGAGTGGTGGATGTGATTGATAGGAAACACCTTGAAGAGAAACTAACTTCTGGCAAAAAACTGAGAGTCAAACTGGGTATTGATCCGACTAGTCAAAATATTCATATAGGTAGAGCTGTTTTGCTTTGGAAATTGAAAGCTTTCCAAGACTTGGGACATACAGCCGTATTTATAATTGGTGACATGACAGGTATGGTGGGAGATACTTCAGATAAGGAGTCAGAAAGACCAATGCTCACCAAGAAACAAGTGGAAGAAAATATGAAGGGTTATCTCGAGCAAGCTTTCAAAATTCTCGATCCAAATAAAACAGAAACTTACTACAACTCCGAATGGCTTGCGGGGTTGGGCTTTCTAGAGATTGGACGGATGGCCAATCTCTTCGGACTACATGAGTTTGAATCAAGAGAAGTAATAGCCAAGCGTCTTAAGGCTGGACTGAGGATCTCTTCTCAGGAATTGTTTTATCCCTTAATGCAAGGTTATGATTCAGTTGCTATTGAGGCCGATGTTGAGCTTGGTGGAACGGATCAGCGTTACAATTTGCTTGCTGGTCGTCGCATCCAACCTCTCTACAAACAAGAGCCGCAAGATATTTTAATGACAGAGATAATCGAGGGAACAGACGGTCGTAAGATGAGTTCTTCTTGGGGCAATGTCATCAATATCATGGATAAGTCCAATGATATGTTCGGCAAGGTTATGTCTATCAAAGATGAGTTGGTGGAGAAATACTTTAATATTTGTACTGAGGTTCCTTTGTCGGAAGTTGAAGAAATAATTAAGGGTCACCCCAAAGAGGTCAAGATGCGTCTGGCTTTTGAAATTACCAAGCTTTATCACGGAGAAGATGAGGCTCAAAGGGCTAGAAAAAACTTCGAAGAAACTTTCTCTAAAGGTGGAATCCCGAAAGACATTTTGGTTGTGAAAGTATCCAGAGATACTCCGTTGGTTGAGATTCTTTTGAAACATGGACTAGTTTTTTCAAAGACTGAGTTCCATAGGCTAGACAAAGAAGGGGCCATTAGGGAAATAGAAAGCGGTGTTTACCGTATCGGTAAACACCGCTTTCTAAAAATTCACTGGGAGTGAATTTTTCTCCCGACACCACTCACATCAAATCTCTATCTTCGTAGACCTCTTCTTCATCATCTTCCAATTCTTCTTCTTCTAGATCATCCAAACTTTCAGTATCGGGGTCTATCAAATCTTTTTTTTTCTTGGCCACTGCTTCAGCATCAAGCTCGTCATCGTCTAGAGTCTCATCAGGGGTGGGTTCTTCCGCATCAGGGTCTTTCAAAATTTCGTCTTCATTCATTTCAAATCTTGATTATTTTTAATTTAAACCATTAGCCACTTGAAAGATCTCACGGACCACTCAAGAGACGTTTTTTGAATGCTCTTATTTTTATCAGACTCTCTTAGTGCTTGCAAGGTGAGTAATCCCCAGTGCGATGGCATCGAGCTCATCATCTAGGGTTTTTACCTTCGAGTCTTTACCACTGGGCGTAGAAAACTTAACCAGTTTTCTAACCATCTCGCCCACTTGCCTTTTGTCGGCCTTGCCATAACCTGTAACAGCAATTTTTACCGCTTGAGGACTATACTCGTAAATCTCCAGTCTTGCAACAGAGGCTTCGTATAAGATGACACCTCGCGCTTCAGAAACTTTCAAAGCGTTGGTAATGTTTTTGTTGAAGAAGAGACTCTCAATAGCCAGACATTCTGGTCTCCACTTTTTGATAACTGCTTTGACAGCTGTGCCGATTTCCAAGAGCCTTTCAGCATGAGGAAGTTTGCGGCTTGTTTCTATACAGTCGGAGTAAAGTACCTCATCTTTTTCTAAAACGGCGATACCCACTCTATCGAATCCTGGATCTATCGCAAGTACTTTATTTGACTTATTCACCTTATTTAATTTATTAAACTATTCTGCATTGGTGTAGACATCTTGGATTTCCTCATTATCTTCAAGCTCTTCGATCAGGGCTTCTAATTTGGCATTATCTTCTTCTGAAAGTTTTAGAGTCGTCGTTGGTTGCCAGTTGTTGGTTGTTGATTCTTTTTTAAACGCCCAAGTGGCAGAACCCTGTGTTGCGAGCTGGAAGCCATTCTCGGAGAGAATAAATTTAATTTCTTGCGCGGCCTTGTTGCGATTGTCGGTCAAGGCTTCAATGACTAGGGCACATCCGCCTGGGCCGTAAGATTCGTAAGTGATTGCCTCCATCGCTTCAGCATCAACTCCACTCCCTTTCTTTATGGCACGCTCGATATTGTCCGTTGGCATATTGTATTCTCGAGCCTTTTCTATTGCCGCGCGAAGAGTAGGGGAAGAAGCATCTCCCTTAACCAGTCTAGAAGCGGTGGCGATGGCGCGCGCCATCTTGGAGAAGATCTTAGATTTAGCGGCATCCGTTGCACCTTTCTGCCTTTTTATTTTCGACCATTTATTGTGTCCGCTCATAAGTTAAGAATAATGAATTATGAATAAGGAGGGAAGACCTTGACAAGATAATATGTTTTACTTATTGTCCAAAAGATTGAAAAGTTTTCTGGTGCTAGTCACCCATTATAAAAACGCTATAGCAAAATTATAATGTATGGGTCACTATACTCTATACTCTATACTTTCGGTAAAACCATTGTAGAGACCAAGAAGAATTTGCGAGAGGTTGTGGAGCTCTACCCTAAACTTCGGCCGGTTACTCCAAAGAAATTATTGAAAATTCTTTTCAGTCTGGTATTTGTGCAGCGTGGAAAAATGAATGGAAGTCACCCAATGTTGATCTTTTATAAGAGCTTCTTCTGCATATTCTTCGGCGGGGTTTTCCCCAGATGCGTATAGGCGTGTGGGGTGAGAGCGCGACCGCGCGTAGTGCGCTCTATGAGGCCAAGTTGGAGAAGATAAGGCTCATTGAATTCTTCGATGGTTGCTTCTTCCTCCGAGAGTGCGGCCGCCAGGGTGCCAAGTCCAACCGGTCCTCCGTTAAATTTGTCCGCAATTACTTCCAAAAGTTTTCTGTCCGATGGAGTTAGCCCCTTTTCATCAACACCTAGAAGTTTCAAGGCTTCGGTCACCGCCTTTCTATCAAGTGCCCTGTTCTCAACTTGAGCAAAGTCGCGTGCGCGCTTGAGAAAATAGTTTGCAGTACGCGGAGTAAACCGGCTTCTCTTGGCAATTTCTTTCTCTGCTCCGGCCTCTAGATTAACCTTAAGAATTTTTGCAGAACGACGCAGGATTTCTTCTATCTCGTCCTCGCTATAAAACTCTAATCGGAAGACTCCTCCGGAAAATCGCGAGCGCAATGGCGAGGATATCATAGCCACCCTAGTAGTGGCGGCCAATAGGGTAAATGGTGGCAGTTCAAGTTGGATGGTGCGTGCTGAAGGACCCTTGCCGATGATGATGTCTAGCACCCCAGACTCCATTGCAGGATAGAGCACTTCCTCAATAGTTTTGTTTAAACGGTGTATCTCATCAATGAAGAGGATGTCTCCGGAGGCAAGATTGGTAAGTATTGAAGCCAAGTCACCGACGCGTTCAATGGCTGGGCCGGAAGTAATTTTCAAATTTTTTCCAGTTTCGCGTGCTACTAAGTGCGCCAGAGTGGTCTTGCCTAACCCCGGCGGACCATAGAAGAGCACATGTTCTGGAGGTGTGCCACGGCCACTTGCGGCCTTGAGAAGGATATTTAGATTATTTTTGATAGCTTTCTGACCAATATAGTCATGCCAAGTGCTGGGTCGCAACTCTTGATCCAAATAAGGAGTGATTTCTTCATCAACCTTTTCTTTTTTTGGCTTCGTATTTTTACTTGACATAAAAAGTTTTGTGTGATAGATTGCAAACGCAACTGAGAGTTCTTATCAAGCGCATAAATCTCTAAGCAACGTGCCCTTCGGGGCATTTGGACTTTTCTTTAAGGACGTGCTGGTGTCCCGACTTGTCGGGCTGCTGGAGCCATCCTCGTAAGAATCGTTTAGCTTTTGGTGTATTCTGAAAGTGTTGCTTAGAGATTTATGTGCTGGACTCTACTCTCATTATTCATGAAAGCAGTGCAATCGCAACCTAGACAGAGAGGTCAAGAACCCTCTCTAATTCTTCAAGAGTTGTCATGCCACTCAAGATCTTGAGCACTCCATCTTGGGCGAGAGTTAAGAGCTTTTGTTTCTTCGCGGCTTCGCGGATGTCTCTCTCTGACGGGTTAGTGATAACCACTTTTTCTATGTCAGAGTCGATAAGGATAGCCTCGTAGACTCCAATGCGGCCTTTGTAGCCAATACCACTACAAATCGGGCAAATGACCCCATCTGTCTCTTTGTTAGACGGGATCCAGACCTTATCTCTTGGGATTCCTTCCAGATAACTCTGGTCATCTATACTGGCGACAATTCTTTCAATAGTTTCTTTCGTCTTGCCTTCGAGCGGAACCTCTTTCTTGCACTCATGGCAGAGAGTGCGGATCAATCTTTGAGCGATAGAGATGTTAAGCGCCGAACTTATCACCTTGGGATTTATCCCGAGATCTAGAAGTCGAGGGAATGAGCCGGCGGCATTGTTGGTGTGGAGAGTAGAGAGTACCAAGTGTCCGGTGAGCGCCGCGTTCACAGCCACTTCGGCCGTTTCTTCATCGCGTATCTCACCGACCATTATGACATCCGGATCTTGACGCAGAGCACTTCTCAAGCCTTCGGCAAATGAGTAACCGCTCTCTGGTTCGGCTTGTGTCTGTACGATACCTTCCAGATGGTACTCAACTGGATTTTCTATAGTAATAACCTTTATCTCCGATGTATATATCTTCTTTAGAAAGGCGTAGAGTGTTGTAGTCTTACCAGAACCAGTAGGACCTGTGGTGAGAATCATGCCGTTGGGTTTCTTGATCTCCTTTTTCAAAATCTCAAGAAGCTTTGAGTGGATACCAAGTTTCTCTAGTTCAACAGAGATGGCATTTGGGTTGAGAATTCTAAGCACTATTGATTCTCCGTTTGGTCCCGGAAGCATGGATGTGCGTATTTCTATCTCAACACTTCCGAGTTTGATAGAGAAACGACCATCTTGCGCCTTGTTCCTGACATTTAACTTGAGTTCGCTGATGAGCTTCAGGCGAGAGTTTAGAAGTTCGAAAGTTTCTTTGTCGAAGAAGAGCACGTTTATTAGGATTCCGTCGAGGCGATAACGCAGGCGTACATTGTCTTCTTCTGGTTCGATATGTATGTCAGAGGCCTTCAGAGATATGCCACCAGCCAAGATGATCTCTAGGATACGAGAAATGCGGTAAGCCTTTTTCATTGAGAGTACATCCTCAATCATTTTCTTGATATCCTCCAGAACCAAGGCCTTCTTGGTGAGTTCTAGAATCTCATCATTGGAGATATCTAGAGCGCCGGACTTTGTCTCGAACGAATAAGAAAGGTCTTTGTATCTACCCCACACCTTCTCTAAACTCTGGTGCGAAACCATGAATATTTCCGGCAGGTATCCCCGTTGTTTTAAATCCTCAATAGCTTTTATCGCCCCATCGTTTTTGGGAGAAAGAACTCCGACATCAATTCTCTTGTCTGTGGCGTTGAAGACGGCTATTTGGGCCTCGCGAGCATCTGCTTCTTTGATGACTCTTAATGCGTCAATATTTATCGGCTGGGCAGAAAGGTCCAGATAGGGAACACCATGATGAGCAGCCAGAGTTTCGGCCAACTCTTCTTCCTCACGGTTCCTCAAAGTTTTTAATCGTTCCTCCTGTTTTTCTTCATCGAAGACAACCATACTTCCATTTTACCCCTAAATGAGCTATTTCAGGCCTATTTTAAGCTATTGACTTTTAGATACATACTATGGTATAATGGTAAAAGATAGGGTTCGGGAGGGCCCAGCAATGAACAAGTCCATGATTCTACTCGTTGCGCTTGCTGTGATCGTATCCGCATGCGGTGCATTCATTGAAAGGGATGCGCAGTTCGTTGGCTACAACACGAGCAAGGACAGCATCCTTGTTTACGTCAACGATGGTGGCGGGTTTCCCATCTCGGCCAATGGGACCACGAAGTTCGTGGTGGAGGTGCCGATACCGAGTAATCCGGTACAACCGGGATACTTCGGTACTCCAAGCGGACCAAGCTCAATCGACAAGGTGGTGAGGGTGAGTGTCGCCTTCAAGAACCTCACCACGGGCAAGCTTCTGCCACCTATCTTCTGCGACGCAGGGGCGAAGCTCGTTACCACCGTGTGGTACGAGGTCAGTTCTTATGGCTACGAGTCATCTCGTTGCCAAGCGTCGTGGTAGGTGGTTCGGAGCGGGACGACTGTCGTCCCGCTCTTTTTTATTACCAAAATGTTAGAATGCCAACATGAGTAAGGCTACTGTTATAGCGCTACAAGGAGAACTTGGAGCTGGGAAAACTACTTTTGCCCAAGCGTTCGGGAAAATTTTAGGAGTGGAGGAGCCGATGCCATCTCCCACCTTCGTCATTATGAAATCTTATGATATTGATTGGAAAGGATTTAAAAAGCTTATTCACATAGACGCATATCGTCTGGATAAAGAAGAAGAACTAACACACTTGGGTTGGGATGAACTTATCAAAAATTCAGAAAATGTAATTCTTATCGAATGGCCCGAAAGAGTGGAGAAATTAATTCCCAAAGATGCCAAGAGAATCCATTTCAAACATGAAAAATAAAAAGGCAAACAAGAGAAGATTAATCATCCTAGATTCTCACGCCATCATTCATCGCGCCTATCACGCTCTGCCTGATTTCTCCGCTTCTTCTACCGGAGAACCAACAGGGGCTCTCTACGGTTTGGTGGCTATGCTTATAAAGATAGTTGCCGAACTTAAGCCTGACTATATCGTAGCCGCCTTCGACCTCTCTGGTCCGACATATCGTCATGAAGCTTATGATCAATACAAGGCCGGCAGGAAGGAAAATGATGAGAATCTGAAGCTCCAGCTCAAGCGTTCGTACGATATATTTAAGGCTTTCAGTATCCCTGTCTATTCTCATGCAGGGTTTGAGGCAGACGACATAATCGGCACTATTGTTTACCAGTTTAAGAAAGATAAAAGCTTGGATATCATCATCGCCTCTGGTGATATGGACACGATGCAACTTGTGGATGGCAAGAAGGTGCAGGTCTATACATTGAAGAAGGGTTTGAATGACACTATTCTATATGATGAGGAGAAAGTTCTAGAGCGATTTAGCTTCCTTCCGGAAAAGCTTGTTGACTACAAGGGTTTGCGAGGGGATCCATCGGACAATATCATTGGGGTGAAGGGTATTGGAGAAAAAACGGCAACATCTCTTATCACTGCATTTGGAACGGTTGAGGAAATTTATAAAGTTCTAAAGAAGAAAGGCGATGAGTGGAAGAAGGCGGGGATAACCGAGAGAGTAAAAAATCTTTTACTCGAGAATGAAGAAGAAGCGCTGTTCTCTAAAACCTTGGCGACCATCCGCACTGATGCCCCGATAGATTTCAAATTACCGAAAGAGTGGGTTCCAAATTTTGAATTAGAAAAGGTTCTTGAGCTCTTCAAAGAGTTGGGTTTTAGAACCTTGAGTGATAGGGTCAAGCAGATGGTGAGGAAGTTAGGCGGGGGGACTGATTCTGCACGAAAAAGTACGGAAGTATTTTCTGCTGAAAATCTTCCTAATTCTCCCACCGACGCGGTCCGAGACCCTTTTTTGCCACAGAATCAGTCCCCCTTAGAGTTTGATCCTCAGGAAGCTAAAGAACTTTCTTTAATGCTCTGGGTTATTGATTCAAATATCACTGCGCCAAACCTTGAAGACGTTTTCAACTTCACCAAGACAACTAGTACAAAAGAGGCTAGAAAAGTTCTTGAAGAAGAGTTGGATAAAAGAAAAGTTAGAAATGTGTTTGAAAATATTGAGAAGCCCTTGATGCCGATAGTGGAGAAGATGAATGATAGAGGAGTCAAGATTGATAGGAATATTTTGACGGAACTTTCTACCACTTATCACAGAGAATTGAGTCGTTTGGAGAAAGCTATATGGAAAGAAGCCGGGGAGGAGTTTAACATTAACTCTCCGAAAGTTCTTTCTGAAATACTTTTTACCAAGCTCGGACTAGCTGACAAAAGGCAGAAGAAGACTCCCGGAGGTGCGCTCTCAACCAAGGAATCCGAGTTAGAGAAATTACGAGAAAAGAGTCCCATAGTCGGTCATATTTTAGAGTATCGCGAACTTTCCAAACTTTTATCTACCTATATTGATGCCATACCTCCGCAACTGGACAAGAATTCTCGTTTGCACTCCACCTTTCTCCAGAGTGGGGCGGTTACTGGTCGCATGGCCTCAAACAACCCCAATCTCCAGAACATTCCCAACAAAACAGAACTAGGTCGCGCTATTCGTAAAGCATTTATACCAGAGAAAGGGTTCAAACTGGTTGCTCTGGATTATTCACAAATAGAGTTGCGCCTTGCTGCAATTTTGTCAGGTGATAAAAAACTTGTGGAGATATTTAAGGGCGGAGAAGATGTGCATGCGGGGGTTGCTGCCCGCGTTTTCAAAGTTCCTCAAGATCAGGTTGATAAGGGTATGCGCATGAAGGCCAAGACTATCAACTTCGGTATTCTCTACGGTATGGGAGTGAATGCTCTCAAGGCCAATCTCGGTACAGATAGGCAAGAAGCGCAGGAATTCTATAACGAATATTTTACTACCTTTAGTGGTCTTGCGCAGTATCTGGATAATATAAAAGCCGAGACAGCGCGCAAGGGTTATACGGAAACTATGTTTGGGCGACGGAGATATTTCTTAGGATTTAAATCTCCATTACCGTTTATTCGCGCTTCCGCCGAGCGTATGGCTATCAATGCTCCTCTGCAAGGCACTCAAGCGGATATTATCAAAATCGCAATGGAAAAGATTAGTGAATATATAAAGAAAGAAGGGTATGAGGATGATATGAGAATGATTCTCCAAGTGCATGATGAATTAGTTTTTGAGGTTAGAAATAATTTGGTTGATGGTGCGGTAGAGAAGTTTAAGAAAATTATGGAAGGGGTGCTTGCCCCGAGCATCAGTCGAGGGGTGCCCATAGTGGCGGAAGCTAATGTGGGGGATAATTGGGGAGAGATGGAGAAGGTAGAAGTAGGTAGTAAGAAGTAAGTAGTATGAATGAATTCTTTCAACAAGATATATTTGGGAATGTAGTTAAGGTTGTGCTGGAGGGTGAGGAAATTGATGCTATCGGTCCACAAGCCCGCTCTGATTTCAACATCTTTGCTCTGACCGATGCTATCGGAGCGAGGAAGAAGCGTGATGCTTGGGTACTATACCAGAAGGCTCTTGCATCCGGGATGGTGGCGGAAGAAGTTTTCTTCAAGTTGGTCTGGCAAGTCAAAACTATGCTTATAGCTAACTCAACTTCTAGCGCTATTGAAGCCGATATGAAGCCATTTACTTATAACAAAGCTAAAAGTTTCCTTAAAAACTTCTCAACTTCTGAACTTCAAAACTTATCCAAAGATTTAGTACTCGGTTACCACCAAGCTCGTCGCGGAGAAGGGGAGATTGAAACACTGGTAGAGAAGACACTTTTGAAGTTGTAGTGCGCCCACGAGGGATCGGACCTCGGACCTTGCCCTTAAAAGGGGCCTGCTCTACCAACTGAGCTATGGGCGCGTAAAACAGAAAAACTATAACGAAAAAACTGGACTATGTCGACCTGTCTGTCGGCAGGGTTAGAGGGGTATGTCGAGAGCGTAAGTGCCGGCGCCGGTCAGAAGTATAGAGACAGAGATGATGAAGAGAAGGAGGTAGAAGACCATATCTCGTTTCAAAACTTCTCGGGCGCTCCATTCTACATAGAGTTCAATGCCGGTAAAGATGACGAAGACCAGTGCCGCTAGTTGAGTCCAGAGTCCTATAATTAGTAGAACACCGCCGACTATCTGGAGAAGTGCATATAGAGGCACGAATAGCGTGACCGGTCTTAATCCAAGGATATCAAAAGAAGTAAGCCATCTTTGTTTCTCGGAACGGAACTTAAGCGCACCAAGGTCTATAAATATTAGACCAAGTGCAACACGCAAGATAAAAGGCGCCAGTAATGCGTAATTTAACAGGTCTGGGAAAATATTTAGCATGTATTTATCTTAACATAAAGACGGCTATGCCAGTCGATACCGCAACATTAAGTGATTCCTTTTGACCTTGCATCTCTATTTCCACTATCGCATCCGATAAATCTAGTGCCTCCTTTGAAACCCCATCAACTTCATTACCGACAATTAAGGCAAAGTTATCAAGTTTAGAAGTTTGAAAGTTTTTAAGTTTGATTGAGTTCGGGTGTTGTTCTAACGCGATAATTTTAAATTCTTGTTCCCCTAATTCCTTAATTACTGAACTTATAGACTTACCAACCTCCCAACTTATAGACTCTTCTGAGCCAAGCGAAACTTTGGCGAAGTCAGCACGCTTTCTGCCGAAGCGATCGAGCGGGGCAGGGGTAGTGCCGATTAAAACAATTTTCGATACACCTAATCCTTCTGCAGTTCTAAAAATTGATGCCGTATTCTCTACACTTCTCAAGTTTTCAAGAATTAATACGCAAGTTTTCATTTATAAAATATTAAGCTTTTAAGCCGTAAAATTCTTATTGACTTCTAAACACACTATATGTTGTGCTTAGAATAAGCAATCAATTTCTTGACGCCTCTAGATTTACCTAAATTCACTTACGTTATAAATTCACTGCAGTGAAAAGATAACGTATACGTTAATTACTGCCTATAGGACACTATCAACGTAAGTGGTTTATTTAAATAACTTTTGGTGAGTGGGGCAGAAGTGTGCACTCCTAGTAGCGACGATTATTCTCTGTATTACCCCTTTGCACCCCTTTTTGTCGCAGATCTTGCCTTTGCGTTGGTAAGCGCGATGATGTTCTTGAAACCTTCCCTTCTCGCCCTTAATGTTTCTGTAGTCAGACATTGAGTCTCCGCCGAAATCAATTCCTTTCTTCAAAACTTCTTTCATGGCTTTGAACATTTCTTTGAAGTTCTTTTCCGGAATTTTATTTACTTGAGAAGTTGGATGAACTCCGGCGCGCCAAAGTATTTCATCAGAATAAATGTTGCCAATTCCAGCAATCAGAGTCTGGTCCATCAAGACTTGTTTTATTTTCCCCTTCGGTCTTTTGTGTAATTGAAAATTGAAAATTTTAAATTGAAAATTCTTGTCCAGCGGTTCTGGCCCGAGATGAGACAAATGGATTGAGTGCTTCAATTTGCCCGTTTCTATGAGAGTAATCTTGGCAAACTTCCTCATATCTGAGAAATACAAATGTTTGCCATTATCAAATTGGAAATAAAGGTGGATATGAGAGTTGAAAGGATCTTTCTTGTATCCCTCGTACAAAAGATGGCCCGTCATTTTCATATGTATGAGGATGGTGTGCTTGTTTCCTAAATGTATCAAGATATTTTTCGCCCGTCTCTCGGCTTTTAAAATCTTCTGGCCTATAACCAGCTTCTTGAACTTCGCATAGAACTTCGGATTCTTTATTTCATCTTTGTTTCTAAAGTAAGGACTATCATAATCGTTCCAAATGCTGACAATCTTCCTGCCTTTGACAGTTGAATTAAGCCCATTGACGGTAGTTTGAACCTCTGGTAACTCAGGCATTTTGAGACAATACCTTCAAAGCGTATTTTACTCTATCACTTGCTCCTACTACATCTTTCGACACCTTTTTAAGAGCGTCGCGACTGTCTCGTTCGCTGTAACCGAGAGATATTAGTGCTTCAAGTGCATCTCCTTCGCCTCTGGTATCCACCGTCACATCGTCTTTGCTCACTTTGAGCTTGTCTTTGAGCTCTAGGACAATCTTCTCGGCATTTTTCTTGCCAATACCGGAGACTCTTGTGAGATACGAAGTGTCAGAGCTTGCTACGGCTTGGCGCAAAGTAGCGGGGGAGGCGACATTCAGTATTCCTAGCGCGGTCTTCGGCCCAATGCCGGAAATAGTGATGAGAAGTTCGAAAATTGATAGCTTTTCTTTCTCCAAGAATCCAAAGAGGTCAAGAGAGGTTTCTCGTACTGCCAGATGTGTCCAAAGCAGTATGGGTTGAGAAAGTGTGGCATCCAGAGCAACCTCAGTAGGAACTAGCACTTTGTAGCCTACCCCAGAGACATCAATCACCAGAGAATTCGGCTCCTTGTGTCGGACGGTTCCTGCTAGGGCGGCAATCATGTTGCTATTATAGGCCAAAGTTTGCTACTATGCCCGCATGCCAATAACTAGTTCAGCCAAGAAAGCACTTCGAAGCTCGAAGAGGAAGCGTATCTTCAACCTTGAGCGCAAAGGTAAGGTTACCAATGCTGTAAAGGCTTTCAAGAAACTTGTCGCCGCAGGAGATAAAAAGGGAGCTACCGCTCTCATGCCAGCTATGCAGAAGGCTCTTGATAAGGCGGTTAAAGGAAATACTCTCAAGAAAAACACCGCTTCCAGAAAAAAGTCTCGCCTTTCTAAACTTCTCAAAAAGCTGTAAGCTCTAAAGGTTCTTGCCCTCATCGTTCAATGGATAGGACATATCCTTGCGGAGGATAAAATGTGGGTTCGATTCCTGCTGGGGGCACCCTAATCAAACTCACCTCGTTTTCGGGGATTTTTTGGCGCGCGGCGGCGGAGCGCCGAGTGACTAGCAAGAACGGTTCTTGCTAGTCACGGGCACTTTCAATGTTATTTCTGAGGTGTAGTATGGAATAAGGCAGCTGTTAGGGC
>SICR01000005.1 GCA_009691335.1 Candidatus Zambryskiibacteriota bacterium | reverse complement strand
CGGAATCGTTGGGTTGCCGAATGTGGGGAAGTCCACGCTCTTTAACGCACTCACCAATAAGAGCGTGCCGGCGGAGAATTATCCCTTCTGCACTATCGACCCTTCTGTCGGTATCGTGCCAGTACCAGACGAAAGGTTGGAAAAGTTGTCTGCACTTAGTAAGTCCAAGAAAACAATTCCGGCCGTGGTTGAATTTGTTGACATTGCCGGGCTGGTGAAGGGTGCTTCAGAGGGGGAGGGTTTGGGTAACAAATTCCTCTCCAACATCCGCGAAGTTGACGCTATTATTGAAATGGTTCGTACCTTTGAAGATCCTGACATTATCCATGTGCACGAGAAGGTTGATCCACTCTTCGACATTGAGATCATCAATCTGGAACTAGAAGCAGCCGGTATCAAGAAGCCGATTTTATATGTTTTAAATGTATCGGAAGTCAGCCCTTCGATTCCGCTCAGGGTAACAGACTTACCTGGACCGTTTGTTAAAGTTGACCCAATCTTCGGTACTGGTTTAGATAAGCTTATTGTTGAAGCTTATAAGCTCTTAGATCTTATAACTTTCTTTACCACAGGAGAAGATGAGTCGCGAGCTTGGACTACGAAGAGGAATGCTACGGCACCGGAGGCGGGCAAGTCTATCCACACCGATTTCCAAGAGAAGTTTATCCGCGCCCAAGTCGTTTCTTATAAAGATCTCATCGAGTCCGGCTCTATGGTCAAAGCGCGAGAAAAAGGTTTGGTCAAGACGGAAGGCAAGGAGTATATTGTGCAAGACGGTGATGTTATTGAATTCTTGATATAATGGTTCGACAAGCTCATCATAAATAAAATATGAATACAAATAATCGCATAGGCAGGTGGTCAGTCGTATTAGGCATCATGATAGTACTCAATCTATTCTTCAACTACGCCCTTTCTCTTGTTTATAAAAGTCCCGAGTACAACAACTTCTGTCCGATGGAGCAAGTGATAAATATTCCAGATAATCAAGATGAATGTGTTGCTGGAGGAGGACAATGGACTGAATATTCTTTTGCTGAAAAAATTAGACCAGTCAGTCCAGGAGATCCTATCGTAGAAGGTTACTGCGACCTCCAGTATACTTGTAGGCAAAATTTCGAGAACGCCAACAAGGATTATAGTCAAAATGTTTTCGTAATTCTCGTGATACTTGGGGCACTCTCTGTTTTTGTCGGCAATTTCTTTGCCGGTAATGAAATTATCTCAAGCGGGTTTTCTCTCGCTGGAATACTCTCATTCCTTATCGCCTCTGCGCGCTACTGGGGTTCGGCCAATGACTTCGTCCGCGTGCTCATACTCGCTATCGCTCTCGGATTTCTCTTCTGGATAGCGATAAAAAAATTCAGTAGTAAGTAGTCAGAATAATACAAGTGAAAGAATACAATCCCAAAGAGATTGAAGATAAGTGGCAGAAGGAATGGGAAAAGTCAGGTATCTACAAAATCGATGATAATTCCGACAATCCCAAGTATTACTCTCTAATAGAGTTCCCGTATCCATCTGGTGACGGTCTTCATGTTGGACATCCGCGTCCTTATATTGGGCTCGATATTGTCTCGCGCAAGCGCAGGATGCAGGGATACAATGTTTTATACCCAATTGGCTGGGACGCCTTCGGCTTGCCGACAGAAAATTATGCTATCAAGACGGGTAAGAATCCACGCAAAGTTACAAAAGAAAATACAGATACATTCAAGAGACAAATCCAATCCTTGGGAATTTCTTTCGACTGGTCGCGGGAGATAAATACTACCGACCCAAAGTATTACAAATGGACGCAGTGGATATTCCTAAAGTTTCTCGAGCATGGTCTGGCTTATAAAGCCAAGATGCCTATTAACTGGTGCCCGAAGGATAAGATTGGTCTGGCTAATGAAGAAGTGGTGGACGGCAAGTGCGAGCGTTGTGGTATGGAGGTTGTGCAGAAAGAGAAAGAACAATGGATGCTCGCTATTACAAAGTATGCAGACAAACTTCTATCAGGCTTGGATACAGTGGACTATCCGGAGCGGGTAAAAATACAGCAGAGAAATTGGATAGGGAAGTCAGAGGGGGCGGAAATAAGTTTTGAAGTTGATAAGTCGGAAAGTTTAAAAGTTTTCACTACTCGTCCGGATACCATTTTTGGAGCAACGTTTCTTGTTGTGGCGGGTAAAGTTGATAGATTCACCGGAAAGTATGCTATCAATCCTGCCACAGAGGAAAAGATCCCTGTCTGGGAAGCCGAGTACGTGCTGGCCGACTACGGCACTGGAGCTATCATGGGAGTTCCGGCAGATGATGAACGCGATATGGAGTTCGCCAAGAAAAATAATCTTCCTATCGTCACAGAATATAAAAAAGCAGGTTTTGAAGATTTCGGTACGAAAGTTGTCAAATATAAATTACGGGATTGGGTCTTTTCCAGACAGCGCTACTGGGGTGAGCCAATACCAGTGGTGCATTGTGACAAGTGCGGTACAGTACCTTTACCGGAAAGCGAACTGCCACTCCTCTTACCGGAAGTGAAGAACTACCAGCCGACTGACACTGGTGAGTCACCGTTGGCAACAATTGAAGAGTGGGTCAATACCACATGTCCGACATGTGGGGGAATGGCCAAGAGAGAAACTGACACCATGCCCAATTGGGCTGGTTCTTCGTGGTATTTTCTCGCCTATCTTTTCAACAAAGAAGGATTTGAGGGTCCGGTTTCCATTGAAAATTGGAAATTGCAGATTAAAAATTTCAGACATTTCATGCCTGTAGATTGGTACAACGGCGGTATGGAACACACTGTGCTTCACCTTCTGTATTCCCGTTTCTGGAATAAGTTCTTGTTTGATATCGGATTAGTGCCCGCGAGCGAGCCATACAAGAAGCGCACTTCTCATGGCATCATTTTGGCCGAAGGAGGGGAGAAGATGAGCAAGTCCAAAGGAAATGTTATAAATCCTGATTCTATCGTAGAACGTTTTGGCGCTGACACTTTGCGTCTTTATGAAATGTTTATGGGGCCATTTGAACAAGCTATAGAGTGGAACGAGAGTTCTCTTATCGGACCAAGAAGATTTTTGGAGAGGGTTTGGAAGCTTAAGGAGAAACTTGCACTCACGAAGTCTTCGGATGTTTCCTTCGGAAAGCATGACCAGACTTCACTTGATAAAGTTTTTCCTTTCGCTACGACTTTGCTAAATCAGACTATCAAAAAAGTTTCAGAGGATATTGAGACTCTCGGATTTAATACTGCCATATCAACTTTAATGATATTTGCAAATGATCTAGATAGGCGCGAGAAAGTTTTTAAAGAAGATTACGAAACTTTATTAAAGCTTCTGGCGCCATTTGCCCCACATATGACAGAAGAGATTTGGAGCGGCTTAGGTCATACGAGTTCTATTCATCGAGAACAATGGCCAGAATTTGATGAAACGAAATTAGTGTCGGATGAGGTTATCATAGTGGTACAGGTCAATGGCAAAGTTCGCGGGCAGTTCTCCGCTCTATCTTCTATCAATGAAAAGGATGCCGTCGGAGTCGCCAAAAATCTTCTAGAGATACAAAAGTGGATTGGGGATAAGACTGTGCAAAAATCTGTCTACGTGCCTGCGAAATTAGTTAATTTTGTCACTGATTAACTAATGCTTGACACTGCCTATATAGAGTGATAGAAATAGAATAATCTTATGGAAAAAGTTGTTGTAAGTTTCAAACCGAAAGAGGTCACGAAGAAGCTTTTGTCTGTGCTTGCCAAGCGCGCGCAGGACGTGATAGTTTCCCGCTACGGTCTGGGTTCTAAAGCCAGTCGCCTTACTCTGGATGCTATTGGCAAGAAATACAACATTACTCGCGAACGTGTTCGCCAAATTGAGAATCATTCTATAGCCACTATCAGGAAGTCCAGAGTTTGCAAAGAATTAGAACCGGTATTTACTGAATTGAAGGCTATCGTCCTCGACCTTGGTGGCATTGTTTCTGAGAAAGATCTTTTGAAACATTTCAGCAAAGATGTCAGTATTCAGAATCACTTCCAGTTCCTGTTTGTTATTGGAGAAGATTTTAAGAGAACGAAGGAAGATGAAGAGTTCAAGCATCGCTGGCATGTCGACTCGCAATTGGCGGAGAAAATTGAGAGCGCCTTGCGCAAGCTCTACTCCAAGCTCTCCGATGATGAGTTAGTTTTTGAAGGAGACCTCATAAATTCTTTTTTAGACGAAGTAAGGGATTTGAATGAGAAATACAAAGACGAAGAAGTTGTCAAGCGCTGGCTCGCCATTTCTCACAAGATAGACAAGAACCCTCTGGGTGAGTGGGGCAGGGCTTCAAGTCCGAATGTCAACGCCAAGGGTATGCGTGACTACGCATTTCTCGTCATCAGGAAACACGGTTCCCCGATACACTTCAAAGAAGTAGCCAAGGCTATCAGCCAGTATTTCAATAAAAAGGCTCATGTAGCCACTACTCACAACGAGCTTATCAAGGATCCTAGGTTTGTCCTTGTTGGTAGAGGTCTCTACGCTTTGGCGGAGTGGGGTTATATGTCCGGAGTGGTCAAGGATGTTATCAAGAAGATTCTTGAAAAGGACGGCCCTCTTTCTAAGGAAAAAATAGTGGAGAAAGTCCTCAAAGAACGTTATGTCAAAGAGAATACTATTCTGGTAAATCTGCAGAATTCCAGATATTTCAAAAAAGATAAAGAAGGACGCTACTCAAACGTTTGAAATTCCTATAAAATAAAGGAATGCTAGATATTATTCTATCACTTCTCAACAATGACCTTTTCTTGAGGGCATATCACTTACTTCTTGTGCTTTGGCCTTTCTGGGTGCCAGTTGTTTTCTTGAATATCGCTTTTAGCGCTTGGCTTAATTACATCAGGCGTCTTTGGATAGCAAAGCAGGGTAGTATTCTATTGGAAATAAAAATTCCCAAGGATCAGCCCAAGTCTCCGGCGGCTATGGAGTTAGTACTTCAAGGGATCTGGGAGAATGCCAATATCGGCACTATGGCTGATGCTTTCTGGGAAGGGAAACTTCGTGAGTGGTTTTCTCTTGAGATCGTGGCTATCGGCGGAGAAGTACGCTTCTTCATCTGGGCTTTCCCGAGGTGGAAAAAGATTGTTGAATCAAGGATATATGCTCAGTATCCGGGGGCAGAGGTGGTAGAGGTGAAGGATTACGCACTTGACTTCCATTATGTGCCGGATAAGGTCTTCGTCGCTGGCGTAAACACCGCATTGGTAAAGCCGGATGCTTATCCTATTAACACCTACATCGAGTATGAGTTGGATAAAAAGAAGGGTGATGAGCAAGAAGAAATTGTCGATCCACTTACTCCGATACTTGAGTATATGGGCACCCTCGGTCCGCACGAGTTTGCGGCTGTCCAGATACTTATCCGCGCCCATGCCAAGGAGAATTATCTCTATGGGCGCATCATTCCCAAGAAAGATTGGGAAGATGATGTGAAGAAAGCGGTCAAGGATATTATTGAGAATAAATCTCTCATCAAATCGGAAAAGGATAAGCCCGCGAGTCTCTTGGCTCTTACTGATATGCAAAAGGAAACTATTAAGGCGATCGAAAGGAATAGTGGCAAGCCGGCTTTCGATTCTATGGTGCGCTTGATCTATATCGCTCCGCAAGATAATTATGAGAAGACGAGGATGATGGGCATTATTGGGAGTATGAGACAGTTCGGCTCTAAGAACTTGAATGGTATCAAACCCAGATTTCCGTTCAGCTTCCCTCATAGTTGGCAAGATTTCAACGGTATTAGGAAGAGGAGTAGGCTGACCAAGTTAGTCGCTGCTTATAAGCGACGAGCCTTCTTTGGTGTACCGTACCACCATCTCTTTGACAAACCTTACATTCTCACTACCGAGGAAGTGGCGACACTCTTCCATCTTCCTGGCGCAGTCGCTACTACTCCTTCGCTAAGACGCTCTCCGTCCAAGAAGGCCGAAGCACCTGCCAACTTACCGATATAGTAATGCTTTGGCTTGTAGAAAAATTAAGGATATACCTGTCTACTATCACTGCGCTCAGGCGTAAGCAGGCGGGTCTTTTTGCATTAGGTTTTGTTATTTTAATTCTTCTGATTTGGGGCTTTATTCCTCCGAGGTATTTCCCTGTAGGTTCTATAGTAGATGTACCAGAAGGTGCTGGGCTCTATAGCCTTTCTTTAAAGCTTAAAGAAGATGGGGTGATACGCTCACCATTTTGGTTCCGCATTGTATCTATAATATTGCGCGGTGAGCGTGATATGAAAGCCGGGCAATATTATTTATCAAAGCCGGAGAGTTCTCTCACTATCGCTTGGCGTATTTTCCATGGTGATGAGCAGATAGAAATGGTCAAGCTTACTATTCCGGAAGGATTTACACTTGAGAATATCTCATCCCTTTTTGACGAAAGGTTTCCTCTTTTTGACCATGCTGTTTTTGAAATGACTGCGCCAGAGGGTTATCTTTTCCCCGATACTTATTTCGTCCCTGTTACCGCTACGGCAACTTCTATCATTAAGCTCTTGCAAGAGAACTTCAGCCGTAAAATTTCCCCAGTGATGCCGGAGGTGGAACTTTCTGGCAAGAAGATTGAAGAAATCATCACTATGGCGTCGCTTATTGAGGGTGAGACGAATAATCAACTTGATCGAGAGATGGTTTCGAGTGTGCTCTGGAAACGCATAAAACTCGACATGCCTTTGCAAGTTGATGTGGAGATGAAGACTTATGAATTCCAAGGTTTGCCAGAGGTTCCTATAAATAATCCAGGCATTCTCTCCATTCAAGCGGCTCTACATCCGACCACTACTCCTTACCTGTATTATTTGACAGGCAAGGATGGAAAAATGCATTATGCACGGACCTTCGATGAGCACCAAAATAACATCGCTAAATATCTCCACTAAGCCTGTTATGTCTAGCGGTGATCGAGTTTTTGTCGGGTTATCAGGGGGGGTGGACAGTGCTGTCTCGGCAGTGCTTCTTAAGGAACAGGGATACAATGTGACCGGAGTGTTCATCAAAGCTTGGCAGCCGGATTGGATGAAATGCAGTTGGAGAGACGAAAGGCGAGATGCGATGAAAGTCGCTATCACGCTTGACATTCCATTTCTATTTATAGATGCGGAGAAAGAATATAAGCAGGGAGTAGTAGATAAAATGCTCTCGGAATATAAGGCAGGCCGTACGCCGAATCCCGACGTGCTTTGCAACCGCGAAATCAAGTTTGGAATATTTTGGCAGAAAGCCAAGGAGCTTGGCGCGGATTTTATAGCAACCGGTCATTACGCTCAAATTGAGAATGGCTGTTTAAAAGAGAGTAAAGATAAAGAAAAAGACCAGAGTTATTTCTTATGGACTCTTACTCCAGAAGACCTTTCGCACACGCTTTTTCCCGTTGGACATTTGGAAAAATCGGAAGTAAGGGTGTTGGCACAGAAATATAAGTTGCCAGTAGCCTGGAAGAAAGATAGCCAAGGGATATGTTTCTTGGGTAATGTCAGTATGGAAGAGTTTTTATCGCATTATGTAACTGCTAAGCTCGGCAAAGTATTCAATACAGACGGCGAGGTCATAGGGAAGCATCATGGACTGATTTACTACACCATCGGTGAACGGCACGGTTTTGAAGTGACTAAAAAATCTCCAGAGAGCGGGCCGTTCTATGTAGTGGACAAAGATATGGAGACTAATTCTCTGGTGGTCTCGGATAAGGAATCAGAGATATTAGAATTTTCTCCTACCAAAATACTTCTCCAGGATGTTAATTGGCTAAGAGAGCCAGAGTCGGAAGAACTCACAGCTCGTATTAGATACAGAGGAGAGAAGCTTCCATTAAGATTGACGTTAAGTGGCAAAAAATTGGCTGTGGAATTTGATGAACCGGTACGAGGGTTATCCTTGGGACAATCCATCGTTTTCTACTTGCCTGCCGAAGCCTCAGTGGAGGCTGGAGACGGAGAAGTATGTCTTGGTGGAGCAGTGATGGATAAAATTATTGTATAACAAAATAATAAGATAATTTGATAAAAGTTTCTGTGCAATAAATATTAACAACAAATAAATATAATACGTTATAATAATGCTGTCGCATTATTATGATGTATGTGGTTTTCACTTAAGTATTCGTGAGCCTTCTTTGCAGGAAAATCTTTTTAACAAAATCACGCTGTATTTAATATGTCAATAGTAAGGTTGAAGTGATTGTTGGGTTATACTTTATCTATGTCAGGAAATGCTGGAAATGATCAATTGGTAATGGCCATGGTAAATACCAATCCTTTAACTATCGTAAAGGCCAATGGTCAGCACGAAGCCTTCGATGTTGAGAAGCTGCGTTTCTCTCTCATGCGCTCAGGTGCTTCCGAAGATGCCTCTCTGGAAGTCATCAAGCATTTAATGTCTGAACTGAAAGATGGCATGACCACGCATGATATCTATCAGTACGCGTTTTCTCTGCTCAACAACACCAATAAAAAGGTGGCCAGGAGCTATTCCCTTCGTCGTGCGGTCATGGATCTTGGCCCATCCGGCTTTCCCTTCGAGGATTTCGTAGCGGAAATTTTGCGCGCTAAAGGATTTCGATGCCTCACTCGCCAGACGGTACTTGGCGGCTGTGTGCCACACGAGGTTGATGTTGTCGCTTATAATGATAAGAAGCTCGTCATGGTTGAGGCTAAGTTCCACAACGAGCTTGGCACCAAGAGTGATCTTAAGGTGGTGCTCTATATTAAGGCGCGTTTTGATGACCTCAAGGACAATGTTTTCAATTATGGCAGGGAGAATAGGAAGGTCACGGATGGTTGGCTCATCACTAACACCAAGTTTTCCTCGACTGCGATCCACTACGCTATCTGCAAAGACATGACTCTTATCGGATGGAATTACCCAGAGAAGGGAAGTCTGCAGGATATGATAGAGGAAGAGTCTCTTCATCCCATTACAGCCCTGACCACTCTAAAAGAGAGTGAGAAGAAAGCTCTGCTTGCGAACGGAGTAGTGCTCTGTTCTAATATCAAGAATAATCCGGAAGTTTTGCAAAAGTTTTTAGGTCAAGATTTTGACAGCAGTCTTGTTATTAATGAAATAATCGAATTATAAAATCATGAATCACGTACGAAATTTTCATTATATAATTAACTTATTAGAAATTTAATTTTATTCCATACATGATGAATCCCACAATTTATTTAATAGTAGCGCTTCTGCTTGGTTCTGTTTTAGGATTGGAGAGAACTCTGGCTCATAAGGTGGCAGGTATCCGCACCTATGGATTGGTATCGATGGGATCGTGCCTCTTCGTTATTTTGTCCAGACACATCGGACCGGCGGTCGACCTCAGTTCTCCCGGACAGATGTATGTATTGCAGGGACTCATCATCGGTATCGGCTTCATTGGTGGAGGCGCAATACTGCGGAGTCATGAACATAATCACGAACATACTTCTGGGTTGACCACGGCAGCTGGTCTATGGGTCGCAGCAGGTATCGGTGCCACAGTCGGTTATGGTCTCCTTCAATTAGCGATCTTTACCACCATAGCCACTCTCATCGTTTTCACTTTTTTCTGGTTTCTCGAACAACATATTATTGAGAAAAAGTAATGGTAGATGGTAAGACTGAGGCACTGAAGAAAATTGAAGATGATGTCATAGCTTTGAAGGAGTCTCCTCTATATGAAGAACGGGTTAAGAATAAATATTTCCCGGTTATTGGGGAAGGGGACTATTCGGCTCAAATAATGTTTATAGGCGAAGCTCCGGGGAAAAACGAAGCCAAGACAGGTAGGCCATTCTGTGGTCGGGCGGGCAAGGTGCTAGACAAGCTTCTTGAGGAAGTCGGCATCGCTCGCAAAGATGTCTATATAACCAATATTGTCAAAGACCGCCCGCCCGGCAATCGTGACCCATTGCCGGATGAAATAAATCTTTATGCCCCATTCTTGGATAGGCAGATTAAGGTAATAAAACCGAAAGTGATTGCCACTCTCGGACGCTTCTCAATGCAATATGTGATGAATAGATATGGTTTGGAGCGGGAACTTTCGCCTATCAGTATTATTCATGGCAAAGTTTTTGCTGTGCCCAGCGAAGCCTCGGCTAAGTTGGGATGCGGAGATGTAAAGGTCATCCCCCTCTATCACCCTGCCGCAGCTATCTATAACCAGAAGCTTTTGAAAACTTTGGAAAAAGATTTTGAAATAATCCCCAGTATCCTCAGTTGACTTGTAGTTTTTAATATTTGTGGCAAAATTAACATAGGTTGTTCGTGTTTAGAGGAGGATAATATGACAATCTCTGAGTATTGCCACCATCCTCAGGATCAGCTTGAATCAGTCCGTTATCCTGGTATGGTGCATTGTCAGGCGTGTCACAGTACCGTCGAATGTCCGCATCCCTTCCACCATCTCGTTTGTGACCACTTAAGTGGTTCCGTCGTTTGCCATGCATGTACTGAGGTGCTCTTTTGGAACATGGTTGTAATACCATTCGTTGCTCACGAGGCTCGTCCCTCCGCGGTGGAATATGGTTCACCGCATTGATTCTCATAAAAGGGGTACCGCTAAACGCATGGTGGTACCCCTTTTCCTTTCCAAGAAATAAAATATGTTATATTCATCATATGCTTTCCAATGAAATACGCGATAAATTCCTAAAGTTTTTTCAGACACAAGGACACGTTGTTGTTCCTTCATCTCCGGTTGTACCAAACAATGACGATTCAGTACTCTTTACTACCGCTGGTATGCAACAGTTCAAGCCTTACTACATTGGCGGAGCCGATGCGGTGCAAGATTTCGGCTCACTCAATCTGACCTCTTCGCAGAAGTGTGTGCGCACCTCGGACATTGAAGAGGTGGGAGACAAAAGCCATCTGACATTTTTCGAAATGCTTGGCAACTTTTCCTTCGGCGGTTATTGGAAGAAGGAGTCCATAGAATGGGCTCATGAGTTTATAACCCGTGAGCTCGGTTTGACTATTGATTACGTCTCTGTTTTTGCCGGTGAACCTTCAACGAGTTCAGGTCAAGGTGGTGTGTCGGAAGACAAAGAATCCGAAGAAATTTGGAAATCTATAGACCCGGATATTGTTATAAAGAAATTTGGCCGAGCGGATAACTTCTGGGGTCCGACAGGCAAGGAAGGCCCATGTGGCCCAACTACTGAGATTTATGTTGATGGTATTGAAGTTTGGAACATCGTATTTAATGAATTTTTTCAGAGAGAAGACGGTTCCTTAGAGCCTCTTAAGACTCGGGGCATAGACACTGGCATGGGTTTTGAAAGACTTGTCAAAGTAATGCAGAAAACCGAGACAGTTTTTGAAACAGATTTATTCGCCCCTCTTATGCGAGTGGCGAATTCAAGGATAGTGGTTGACCACGTCCGTACTTCTGCCTTTATGATTTCTGATGGAGTAATGCCGTCAAACACTGGCAGGGGATATATCTTGAGAAGGCTTTTGCGCAGGGCATATGTGCATGCTAGGAAGATGGATATGGGCACAGAAGTTTTGAATTCCGTGGCAGATGCGGTCGTTAATCACGGAAGCTACAAGGGTCTCTACGCTTTCGCCGAGAATATTGAAGTTGTAATGATGGAGGAGATAGAGAAGTTTAAGAAAGCGCTTGATGCCGGACTTAAACAGGTGGAGAAAGGCGAGGATCCATTCATCCTTTTTACCAGCTATGGGCTACCATTGGAGATAATAGAAGAAGTTACTGTCGTGGATAAGGAAAGCTTCAATAAACAGTTAGCAGAGCATAAGCGTTTGTCGCAAGAAGCTGGTGAGCATAAATTTTCCGCTCAAAAAGATATATCTGCTAATCAGGAAGGTAGAAAAAATTAATCGTGATATAATTTCTTCATGCCAAAAAATATCGACGATGTCATTTCACCAGAAAGGAAAAGAAGCATCCGCAATATCCCTATTCCAGAAGGTAGGCGCAAAACTGGCAAGGTCGTTTCTTTGGACACCGTTAAGAGACCAGCCAGGATGTCTATCGAGTCGAAAGAGTCTAGAGAAGAGTATTCGTCAGTAGTACCTCTGCACAAGATAGAGACTTATCGCCGCCGCCGTTCCGCCAGAAGAAACATATGGCTGGCCGGCGGTGTGGCAGCTCTTATACTCTTCTTTGCTATACTCTCTTTTTTCGACGGTGGCACTCTTGCGTATATTCCGAAGTCAGCGGCACTTACTTTTGATAACGATGTTTATTCCGCCGCTAAAACCGGGGAAGAAAAGCTTCTTTATAGTGTGGTCAAACTCTCTGGAGAAAAGGGTGTGACTGTACCTGTTAACGGTGAAGAGCAAGTTAGTAGGAAAGCCTCAGGCACTATCGTCATCTATAACGATGTTTCCTCCGAGTCTCAGCGCCTTATAGAAAACACAAGATTTGAAAGTCCGAGCGGCAAGATTTACCGCATCGCTTCAGCTATCACCATACCAGGTAAGAAAAATTCTCAGCCCGGTTCTATTGAAGCGGTTGTTTATGCCGATATCCCTGGAGACTCTCACAATACAGGGCTCACAGACTTTACCGTACCGGGGCTCAAGGGTACTGCCCACTACTCAACCATATATGCTCGTTCAAAGACAACAATGTCTGGAGGTCTCGTGGGTATGGAAAAAAAGGTTGGCGAGGAAAATCTGGTCAAAGCTAAGGGAGAACTTAAAACCGCCTTAAACGACGAACTCTTGAGCAGGGCTCAAGCCGAGGTTCCTTCGGACTTCATTCTCTTCCCAAATCTTTCTTCCGTAACTTTCGAAGATATGCCGCAATCAGACCTTGGCAATGATAGTGCCACCATTAATATGAAAGGTAATCTCTTTGGCATTATGTTTAAGCGAACCGACTTGGCAGTAGCATTAGCTCAAAAGAAACTTGATACTATTCTGAGCGAACTTGTAGACTTTGTTTCCTTCGACACTCTAGAACTCGCGTTTACTGGCACTCCTCCAATAGACCCCTTGTCTTTAAATGAAATAAGCTTTAAAGTGTCTGGCACCGGTACAGTTCTGTGGCGCACGGACGAAGTGGCCTTGAGGTCTGATTTGGTCGGCAGAAACAAAAGAGATATTCCTGTCATACTTAAAAATTATCCCGCCGTAGTTAGCACCAATGCCACATTGAGGCCATTTTGGAAAACAACTTTTCCGGACAACGGAGATAAAATTTCGATAAAGAAGTTAAAAGTAGAATAATGGCGGCAAGTAAAGCAGAAGAGAGAACAGGTGTGGTGGTCGAGTCGCTTCCAAACATAATGTTTAAGGTCGCTCTAGACACTGGAGGACTAGTCAGTGGAGCGGGTGAATCAGACAGACCACTTTTGGCATATTTGTCTGGAAAGATGAGGCTCCATCGCATCAGAGTTTTGGTTGGGGACAAAGTCCTCTTGGAACTGGAACCTTATGGTGGTAAGGCTCGTATCATTAAACGACTTTAAAAGCGACTAGACAAGAAAACTGGGTTGGGTTAGAATAACTCTTTGCTATGAAAGTAAAGGCAGCGGTCAGAAAGATATGTTCAAAATGTCAGATAGTCCGCAGAAAGGGCTATGTTTATGTAGTTTGTTCGGCTAATGCACGCCATAAGCAAAGGCAAGGCTAAATGAGAATACTCGGAATTACCATCCCAGAGGAAAAGCGTCTTGAAATTGGCCTAACAACCCTATACGGGGTGGGCCGTTCACGCGCTCAAGCGATTCTCAAAGAAGCCAATGTTTCCTTCGGTCTTAAGGGTAAGGAAGCAACTATAGATCAGGAAAATAAGATACGTTCAGTAATCGAAAGGCTTACTTTGGAAGGTGACCTGAAGCGCGAGGTAGCAGGTAACATCAAGCGTCTGAAGGATATCAAGGCTTATAGAGGAGTAAGGCATATGCGAGGACTTCCTGTCCGTGGCCAGCGTACTAAAACTAATTCTAGAACCCGCCGAGGAAATGTCAGAAAGACTATGGGTACCGGCAGGAAAATAGCAGAGAAAAAATAGTAGTTAGTAGACAGTAAATAGTATGGGAAAAAAGAAGATATCAACAGTTGAAGAGACGGACAAGAAGACAGCAGTAGAGGCTGTCGTGCTTGAAACAGCGGGAGCGACTGCTATTTCAACTGCACCTGTAAAGGTTAAAGGCAAGCGAGTGGACTCCGGCGTGTTGTGCGTTGAATCAACATATAATAATACCAAGCTCACTCTCACTGACATTAAGGGCGCGACACTCGCATGGTCATCTTCTGGAAGTTTAGGGTTTAAGGGTGCTAAGAAGGGCACCCCTTTTGCTGCCGCTAAAGTTGGCGAAACATTGGCCACTAAAGCGCAAACATTTGGAGTAAAAGAAGTAAGAGTTGTGGTCAAGGGTGTCGGTTCTGGACGCGAATCAGCAATCCGTGGCTTTATCTCCAAAGGTATTAACCTCACCACTATATCCGATATGACTCCAGTGCCTCACAATGGGCCCAAACCTCCTAAGCCACGCCGCACATAATTTAAATATATGAAAATCGGACCTAAATACAAAATAGCTCGTCGACTTGGAGCCCCAATTTTTGAGAAAACTCAGACTGTTAAGTACACATTGTCACTTAGTCGTAAAGAAAGGAGTGGCAAGGTTCCTATGCGGCCGAAGTCAGAATTCGGCCAAGCACTTCTTGAGAAGCAAAAGGCTCGTTTCACCTACGGTCTCTCAGAAAGACAATTCAGAGGCTATGTTGATAAGGCTCTTCATGCTGTAAACCCCGCACAGAAACTTTTCTTTCTCCTAGAATCTCGCTTAGACAATGTTCTCTTCCGCGCCGGCCTAGCCAAGACCAGAGCATCCGCGCGGCAGATATCTTCCCACGGCCATGCTCTGGTCAATGGGCGCCGTGTTACTGTACCTTCCATACTTCTCTCGGTCGGTGACAAGGTGGGCTTGCGAGTCGCTTCGGCAAACAGCATACTGTTTGCCGAAGCGACGGAGAGGATGAAGGCACAAGTTGCGCCGGCATGGCTTCTGGTTGACCCGGAAGTACGGGAGGCCAGTGTGGTGGGCGAGCCGGTATACGAGCGAGGAAGCCAAGTCTTTGACTTAGCAGTGGTTATCGAATTCTATAACAGATAATTTAAATATTTTAAAAATGGCTGATTACACAATACATTTACCTTCAAAACCTCGAGTTGTCTCCGAAGAAGGAGAGAGCGGAGTGTTCGAAATCGAAGGACTCTACCCTGGCTATGGCCATACCTTAGGCAATAGCTTGCGACGTATCATCTTGTCCTCTCTGCCAGGAGTATCAATTACTTCAGTAAAAATTACTGGTGTCAGCCACGAGTTCTCTGTCATTGATGGCATTAAGGAAGACGTCGTGACCATTCTTCTTAACTTGAAGAAAGTGCGCATGCGCTTTACTACCGATGAACCCCAGATGCTCTCACTTAAGGTCAAGGGAGAGAAAGTTGTCAAGGCTTCTGACCTCGATGTTCCCGGCCAAGTAGAAATACTTACTCCAGACCAAGTTATCGCCACCTTAACTTCCAAAAATGCTTCACTTGAGATGGAGATAAGAGTAGAAAAAGGTTTAGGCTTTATGCCTAAGGAGATGATAGACAAGAGCCGTGTTGATATCGGTACTATCGCCCTCGATGGTATCTTTACCCCCATCCGTCGAGCGAGCTATGAAGTAGAAAACATGCGTGTTGGCGATAGAACTGACTTCAATAAACTTCGGATGTTTATCGAGACCGATGGCACCCTTTCTCCTTCGGTAGCTCTCTCTACCGCGATTGAAATCATGATAAACCAGCTCAAGGCAGTAGTCGGTTTCAAGGAGGAAGAGCCCGTTACTTCCGAAGTAGATAAGGTAGAAGCTCCGAGTATTACTCTGCGAGCCGATGTTGATCCTGAAGTATTGAAGACTCGCATTGATTCATTGGAGCTCTCTGCTCGTACCGATAACGCTTTGGCTGGCGCTAACATTCGCACGGTTGGAGGCCTAGCTAGAAAGAAAGAAAAGGATCTTCTTGAGATTGAGGGTCTTGGCGCTAAGGGCATCCAGGAAATCAGAAAGGCTTTAGGAGAATTTGGCATTACTCTGAAATAGTTCGACGGGTTAAATCATAAGCAAAATGGCACACCATCAAGGTAAAAGAAAATTCGGCAGAGAAAGGAACCAGAGGGTGGCTCTGATGAAGTCTTTGGCCTACGCTCTTACGAAACAAGAGAAGATTAAGACTACCGAAGCTAAGGCCAAGGAACTCAGACCGTTTATTGAGAAACTCATTACTTTAGGGAAGAAGGAAGGCCTAAGTGCTCGCCGTCTTCTTGAGAGTCGTGTGGGCAAACTGGCTGCGAAGAAGATTGCCACTGACCTTTCAGTAAGGTATAAAGAACGCGCCGGAGGCTACACTCGCATTACCAAGATGGTGCGCCGTGTTTCCGATGGAGCTCCACAGGCAATCATTGAGTTTGTATAACTATCTACTATTTACTAACCGCTATGACCAAGTACACCATTGATGCTAAAGGAAGAAAGCCTGGAAGGATTGCTACAGAAGTAGCGGTATTACTTATGGGTAAGAATCGCACCGACTTTGCCAAGAATAAAATTCCAGTGGTTCTGGTAGAAGTTGTCTATGCCGGCGCAATGTCTCTGGATAGTAAAAAGCTTAAGGATAAGAAATATCACAGGCACTCTCTCTATCCGGGAGGTTTGAAGATAGAATCAATGGAGCAAGTAGTGAAGCAAAAGGGAGCCAGAGAAGTGTTGCGTCGCGCGGTCTACGGTATGCTTCCGAAGAATAAGCTTCGTCCAAAGATGATGAAGAATCTTAAGATTAAAGAATAGTTAGATTGCACTCACTACAAGTCATATGACTCTAATCAAAGAACACAAATATATAGAAGCAGTAGGGCGAAGGAAGACTTCCACTGCTCGAGTGCGCATAACTCCCGCAGCAAAAACTTCTCTTGTGATAAATGAGCGAGAATTTGAAAAATATTTCCCAACTGCTGAACTTAGAAATGTCGTCCTCTCTGTATTTAAGGACATGCCTGGTGAATTCTCTGTTACTGCCAAGCTCAATGGCGGTGGTATCTCTTCTCAAGCTCAAGCTCTTCGTCATGGTATTGCTCGCGCTATGATTGAAAATGAGCCTGATTTGAGAACAAAGCTCAAGGTTCAAGGTTTTCTCAAGCGCGATCCTCGTGCCAAAGAACGTAGGAAATTCGGTCTGAAGAAAGCAAGAAAGGCTCCTCAGTGGTCTAAGCGTTAATTTCGCTCTCCATTCCCGTTTTTTAGATGGCCGATTTTTGCTCGATACATATTACTCAATATATCATAGTACCTATGTGCTATAGATTCCTATACGCTATAGATTCCTATGTGCTATAGACTCACGGTTATGAACCAATAACGTATACGTCAACCACTGCCTATAGGACACGATCGACGTATACATCTAAAGTCTGCTAACTTGATTTAAGTGGATTTATGAGGTATCTTGTTTGAGCTACTTGTCCCGTTGAGAGTATCAGCTGGGCATAAATTAAGGTCGATTTATAAGGATAAATTTCTAATGGGATGAATGAAGAAGAGCAAGATATTGAGTTAGATAACGAAGATCTAGACGACTCTGTTGTGGCGGAAGAGCACGCCCAAGAATCTGTTTCGAAACTCAAGGGCAAACTCAAAGATGCAGAAGCCAAGGCCAAGGAATACTTGGACGGTTGGCAGAGAAGTCAGGCCGATTTTGTCAATCTTCGTAAACGCGACGAAGAAGTAAGGGTTGAATTCCTCAAGTTTGTCAATGCTGATCTTGTTTCTCAACTCATTCCAGTACTAGACAGTCTGGAACTCTCTTTGCCACATGGGAATAAAGAACTTGAGGTCATATATAAACAACTTCTTTCGGTGCTGAAGTCTAACGGTTTGGAAGAATCAAGCCCGACAGGAGAGAGTTTTGACCCCAAGCTCCACGAGGCTATCGGAGTAATAGAAACAGAGAAGAAAGAAGAGGATCACAAAATTCTTGAAGTCGTGCAGAAAAGTTATATACTACAAGGGAAAATTATCAGGCCCGCCAAAGTGCGGATCGGAGAGTATAAGGAATAACTGTTTACTATTTATCAACTACTATCTATTAAATCACCATGGCTAAAATAATTGGAATTGACTTAGGCACTACCAACTCCGCCGTGGCGGTCATGGAGGCTGGCGCGCCAAAAATAATTGAGAATGCCGAAGGCGCTCGTACCACACCTTCTATTGTGGCAGTTTCTAAAACCGGTGATAGGTTGGTCGGACTTCTCTCTAAGCGTCAGGCGGTGACTAACCCCAAGAACACCATCTTCGGTATCAAGCGCTTCATCGGCCACACCTTTTCTGACCCAGCTGTACAGAAGGACAAAGTTACGGTGCCATTTGAAGTTAAGGAAGGTCAGAATGGGGGAGTATTAGTAAAGATGTCGGACAAAGATTATCGTCCAGAAGAAATCTCGGCCATGATACTTCAGAAGCTGAAGGCCGATGCCGAGGCCAAGTTGGGAGAAAAGATTGTTGAAGCCATTATCACCGTGCCAGCATACTTCAACGACTCTCAGCGCCAAGCCACCAAGGATGCGGGTCAGATTGCTGGTCTTGAAGTGCTTCGTATTATCAATGAGCCCACTGCAGCAGCACTCGCATACGGCTTTAATAAAAAGAAGAATGAGAAGATCGCCGTCTTCGACTTCGGCGGAGGCACTTTCGATGTCTCTATCCTCGAAGTGGGCGATGATGTGGTAGAAGTGAAGTCTACCGATGGTGACTCGCATCTCGGTGGCAAGGATATTGACCAGAAGATCCTCAACTACATTGCCGATGAGTATAAGAAGGAGTCCGGCATTGATGTCCGCTCAGATGCTCTCGCTCTCCAGCGTTTAGACGAAGCGGCAGAGAAGGCCAAGATTGAACTCTCGACCGCGACAGAAACAGAGATAAATATTCCATTTATTACTTCAGATGCTTCTGGGCCACGACATCTTCTGCTTAAGATTACTCGTGCAAAATTGGAAGAACTTTCTCGCGAGTTTGTAGACCGTGCAATGGAAATTACCAAGCGTGCTATGGAAGCATCTCCTTTCAAAGTTGATCAAATCGATGAAATTATACTTGTTGGCGGTCAGACTAGAATGCCTATGATAAGCGAGGCTGCCAAGAAATTCTTTGGCAAAGAGCCGAACAAATCTATTAACCCTGACGAAGTTGTTGCTCTTGGCGCCGCTATTCAGGGAGGAATTCTTGCTGGCGATGTCAAAGACGTTCTTCTTCTAGATGTCATCCCACTCTCTCTTGGTATTGAGACTATGGGTGGAGTTGCGACAAAGCTTATCGAGAAAAATAGCACTATTCCTACCGCAAAGGCTCAGGTCTTTTCGACTGCAGCAGACAATCAAACCTCCGTTGAAATCCATATCGTCCAAGGAGAGCGTGCCATGGCTTCCGATAATAAATCTCTAGGACGATTTATTCTAGACGGAATTCCACCAGCATCACGTGGTATGCCGCAGGTTGAAGTTACTTTCGACGTGGATGCAAACGGCATTCTTAATGTGAAGGCCAAGGACAAGACTACGAACAAAGAGCAATCTATCCGCATTGAGGCAAGCTCAGGTCTTTCTAAAGAAGAAGTAGAGAAGATGCAAAAGGATGCTGAAGCTAACGCTGTGGAAGACCAGAAGAAAAAGGATTTGGTCGATGCCAAGAATACTGCAGAGCAATTGGTTTACACCGCAGAGAAGGCGTTGAAAGACGCTCCAACTGTTCCCGAAGATATTAAAACGGTTATAAACAGCAAGATTGAATCATTGAAGAAAGAAAAAGATGGAGGTACAGTGGACACCATAAAAACTGCTACCCAAGAACTCTCAACAGAACTTAGTAAGATTGGAGAATATATGAGTAAGAACCCCGCCGCTTCCGCCGAAGGCTCCAGCGTACCAAAGGAAGGAGAAGTTAAGGATGCGGAAGTGAAAGAAGAAAAATCGAAAGATGAGGATAATAAATAAATGAATCCGGTACTGAAAAATGGCATTATAAGTAATAGCCCGCTCCTACGGAGCGATGCCATTTTCTAGTAACCGGATGAAAGATTATTATAAAATTCTCGGAATAAATAAGGACGCTTCGGAAGAAGAGGTCAAAAAGGCCTTCAGGAAGCTGGCTCATGCCTACCATCCGGATAAATCTGGTGGAGATGAGGCTAAATTTAAGGAAGTCTCCGAGGCTTATACCGTACTTTCAGATAAGAAGAAGCGTTCACAGTATGACACTCTCGGTTCGGCCGGTGCCGGAGGATTCCAGGGCTCAGGTGCTGGGTTCAATCCTAACGACTTCGGTTTCGATTTCTCTGGATTCGGCACTGCTGGGTTCGATAATGGTGATCTTAGCGATATTCTTTCAAGTATTTTTGGCGGTAGACGAGTAAGGCGCGGAAGGGATATCGCTGTGGATATAGAATTGTCTTTTCAAGAGTCCATTTTTGGCGTTGAACGCAAGGTAGTTATAAATTCAAAGTTTGTAAAGCAAAAAGAAGTTTCCATCTCCGTCCCTACCGGTATTGATGATGGACAAATGATTCGTTTGTCAGGCATGGGCGAGACCCTCGAAGGGGGAGTGCCGGGAGATTTGTATGTAAAGATCCATGTTAGAAAGCATCCTTATTTCAGGAAGGATGGTCACAATCTCATCATGGATCTTGCTGTTAAGATTACCGAAGCGCTTCTGGGTGCTGAGAAGACTATCGCTACGCTCGATGGTGAGATCACTCTCAAGGTCCCCAGCGGCACCAAGCACGGCACGATTCTGCGTGTGAAGGGTAGGGGTGTACCGATGGATCAAAACAAACGTGGAGACTTATATGTTCGCATCTTGGTTCAGATCCCAGAGAAACTTTCCAAAGATGAACGTAAGGTAGTTGAAGAATTGAAGAAGCTAGGTCTTTAAAGTAGTAGTAAGCATAGTCTTTAAAATAGCAAGAAATATGGTCTCCAGAGTAGCAAGAAGTGGGAGTTGTAGATACAAAAAATCATAATCTACATTATAATAAAGCTATAGCGTATTTATAATGTAGGGGAAAGATAGTGGTGGATAAAAGAGTTTTACGTGTTATAGTTACCTATTGTCTATGGAAAATGATGCTAAAAAAGTAGGGATTACAGATGTCTTTAAGGCATATTAGCAAGGCATTCAACCTCAGAAAGGTCTAATGTTTTTCAATATCTTTGCTTATACTGCTGGGAATATTCTCCTCGTGACCATACCTCTTTTCTACAAACGTTTCTTTGACATATTGACCACAGATATTATTAATCTCAACGTGGTTTCTGCTCTCTCTGAATATAAAGGTGCATTGTTAGTAATATCTCACGATATAGATTTTGTGAGAAAATTAGGACCTAGTAAACTTTTATTTATCAAAAATAAAACTTTAAAAAGTCTATCTATTAATGATTTGTCAGAGATTGAAGATATATCTAATCTCTTGTAGCGATGAGGCTGTGCGAACCAATATTATGCGATCTTTCGCAGAAGAAAGGGGTTTGACCCCATTTCCTTAACGCTTTTCTAGGTTCTCTAAATAAGCTATAATATGGAAATGGACGATAGATCACGCTACTTGATATGTGGGTTTGTCATCATATCCGCAGCCACAGCTTTTTTTGGATACAACAAGTTATTCGTGGAGCGCGATTTTATAGTAAACAATATTACCAAGTGTAACCCTCAGTTGGAAAGATGTTTTACATGGTGTGAAGGAGGTGAATGTGAAAAAAATTATTATAAGAAAATAATCAAGAATGCCAGAAATATTCCGGTCTGTAATGGGGCGCTGGAACAATGTGAGCCTCTGTTTTGTATAGTAGGAGAAGAGGGATGTGAGATAACCTCATGTTCTGAGGGTGTCTTGGAGGATGGAGAGGCTTGTACTGATCCAATCAATTTTCAAGTTAAGGAAATAGAACCAGTCATATGAATTACCCAAGGAAGACAAATGGATTACATATTTTGATAGATTTGTTCGGTTGTGATCCTCATCAGATAAATTCTCGCAAATTCTGGGACGATACTTTAAAGGGGGCGGCGGAAGTTGCGCATATGAAGGTGCTTCATGTCCATTTTCACAAGTTCCGAACACAAGGCATAACCGGTTTTATTCTTCTTTCCACATCCCACATCTCAATACACAGCTGGCCGGAGTATAACTATGTGGCTTGTGATGTATTCAGTTGCTCTGATAATGCGAATACTCTCAAGGCCGCCAAATTTCTGATAAAGGCAGTTGAGTCTACCGGGAGAAAAATCGAGAAAGTAAAAAGGGGATATCGTGTTATGGAATATTTGGAATCCCCGATTTATCGAAATGGAAAAACTTCCAGGATCAGGGTGGTGAAGAAGTTGGCCGAGGCAAATTCAGCTTTTCAGAATATTATAGTTGCGGATTTAAAGAAGTTTGGTAGAAGTCTTGTCATAGATGGGTTAGTTCAAACTTCTGAATTTGATCATGAAAGGTATGACAAAGCATTGCTCGCACCACTAAAGTCTACTGACAAAAGGATCTTGATACTGGGCGGAGGAGATGGTTATGTGGCAGAAATGGCGTTGAAATCTAATCCTCGTCTCAAGATTAGCGTGATCGATCTTGATGCTGAAGTGATAGATCTGTCGAAAAAATATTTGAATCAAAAAATATTTTCCCATCCCAACGTCCGTCTTAATATAGGGGACGTGCTGACATATTTGAACGCATATCATAAGGGTGGTGGGGAGCTCTTTGGCGGAATTATTTCTGATCTTACCGATAATCCTATTGGTGGAAAGGGAGCAAAGATAAAACTAGAGAAATTCTATGGAGAATTATTTAAATTATCCAATAAGATACTAAAGCCGGACGGATGGATAAGTGTCCAGGCTGGAGCCTCTAATGTGGTGCCGAAATATGTCGACGTTGCGGATCTGATTCAAGAGTTGTTTAAAAAGACATTTGGCAACTATAAACGCAAAGATGTGATGATACCGAGTTTTGGAGAGAAGGACGCTTTTATTTCGGCCGTAAAATAACGAATTCATGAATATACGCACTCTTGGTTCAAGCTTCCTACGCGCATTTCTTGCGGAGAGAGCTATCACATTCGCGACTCGTGTATTGACGGATGTGCCTATGTTAGTCATCCTCGCGTGGGATTCTAGTATCGTGGGTATAGTGGTGGCATTCGTTGTCATAACGCCAATATCTTTTTTGTTATGTGTCGGCATTGTTCTGGGGAGTGATGTGGCATATCGCAGAGGTATCGATATGACAGGGCTGGAAACATTGCGTGAACTTGAGAGTGACATTCTCAAGGAAGGACAATGGGTCCGTCGACTGATCCGGAAGATTCTCAAGAGTCGCAAGCTTATTTTCTGGATAGGGAGCTGGTTCTACCTTGATCCGGACTACGTAACGCTCTTACTTCGCAAGAAGGAAGAGGGATATATCCGTACCTTTCTATACCTCTCTCTACCGTCGGTTGTGATAGGAATGGTGGTCTGGCTTGGAGTTTGGTGGGTGGCTGTGCGAGGTTTTCGCTCTGCTGTCTTTGTCATAGATTGGATTCTGTAGGTACTGTTCATATGGATAGTACCTTTACTTTGCTATAATAATCTTATGTTTTGCATGGATGAATATTCTTTGGAACTTTTCCGCTCCCTTAGTTTTATCATCTTTTCTCCAAAGGCTCCGGCATTATTGTATTACTCTCATATTCCGGCTACGCTTGTAGCTTTTCTCTTGAGCTTGTTTATAGTCTTCAAGAATCGTGAGGCCCTTGAAGCCAAGATACTGGTAGCTATTTCTCTGATTTATTCCACTTGGGCGGTCATGAATCTATTCATCTGGACGCAAATAGACGCACGAGTGATTATGTATCTGTGGTCATTTTGGTTCAGTATTTTTGCTCTCATATTTGTATTAAGTTTTTATTTCCTGTATGTCTTTATCAAGAAAAGAGATGTGGGGTTCTTTGTCAAGTTGTTGTTCATCGCCTTACTTCTGCCAATAATCATTCCAGCATTCACTTCCTTCAATCTTGCCTTCTTTGACGTAGGTGGATGTAATGCTGCTGAAAATCCTTTGATGCTCGGATACTCCTATTTGCTCACTACTGTAATATTTTTATGGATGGTGATATTTTCATTCAACGAATATTATAAAACTGCAATAGAAAACAAGAAGCGAGTCGCTCTCGCTTCTCTCGGAGTCTTACTCTTCTTGATATCTTTTTCTGTCGCAACTTATGTTCCCAGTGTTCTTGGTATCTTTGAAAGCAAGGTCGATACTTTCGCAGCCGAGATGTACGGCTTTTTCGGAATGACCATATTCATGGGCTTTCTTTCTTATCTGATAGTTAGATACAAAGCTTTTAATATCAAAGTTCTTGCCGCTCAGGCTCTTGTGTTAACTCTAGTGGCGCTTATTGCTTCAGAATTCTTTTTTGTTGAGAATTATACGAACATTATATTAGTTGGCATAACTCTCGTGCTGATAGTTGTTTTCGGATTTCTATTGGTTCGAAGCATCAAACGCGAAGTTTCTTTACGAGAACAACTTCAGTCGGCGAACGAAGGTCAGGCCAATCTCTTGCATATCATCAACCACCAGATTAAGGGTTATTTGACGAAAGCTAGACTCGTATTCGATGATCTGCTCAATGACCAGAACCACAATCTTTCAGGGAGTGCTAAACCGATGATACAACAAGGGTTTGATTCCGTGACGGAAGGGGTGAGGTTTGTGCAGGATTTCTTGAACGCCTCCAACATTGAACGGGGAACATTTACTTACAATATGGTGCTGGTAGATTTCAAAAAACTTGTGGTTGAGGTCACAGACAAGCAGAGAGATGTCGCGAAAGAAAAGGGTTTGGCACTTGGACTCAAGGTTGAATCAGGGGATTACAATATGACGGGCGACATTACTCAGCTTGAACAGGCGGTTAGGAATCTTATTGATAATTCAGTCAAATATACTCCACAAGGAAGCATCAATGTACAATTGACATCTAACGATAAAACAGCTCTCCTTACTGTTCAGGACACGGGTGTAGGTATCTCTGATGATCTTAAGCCAAGACTCTTCACCAAGGGTGGTAGAGGTAAGGACTCGCAAAAGATAAATGTAAACTCTACCGGCTTCGGCCTAGCCTTCGTCAAAGGAGTGGTGGAAGCCCACAAAGGCCGTGTCTGGGCCGAGTCTGCCGGACCCGGCAAAGGCTCGACTTTCTATATGGAGTTGCCGTTCGCTTAGCCCGTTCCTATATTTAACTATTTAATCCCATTATAGACTCATTCGTGAGAATCAGAGAATAGAGTATAATTAATTTATGAAAGAAAAAGAATTGGAAAGAATACTGAAGGCTTTAGCTAATAAGAGACGCTTGGCGGTCATCTCATTCTTAAAAAAGAGGAAAGAATCGAATGTCGGCAATATCGCTGAAGCTATAAAGCTGTCCGTTAAGTCTACTTCAAGACATCTTGCGGTCTTGGCTGGAGCCGATATCCTCGAGAGGGAGCAGAGAAGTTCAGAAGTCTTCTACAAAGTTAACGCTTCTATTCCAGAGTTGTTCCAACTGTTAATAAAAAGTTTGTAAAGTTTCTCTGATTCTCACGAATGAGGGGATAGAGGGAAGAAAGCTATATGGGGCAGGTGTAGGTGTTTAAATTAGGCACTTTTATTGATACTATAGGTCACATATGGCAGATAATCCTTCAACTTCGTTCAGGACAGGGAAGATACTCTTATCGGGAGTCAAGCCCACCGGCCGGCCTCATGTCGGCAATTATTTCGGCGCGATGAAGCAGTTCGTTGAGCTTCAACATGATTACGAGACTTACATCTTTATAGCTGATCTTCACGCCTTGACTACTATGCAGAATAGGCAGGAATTAGAGGAGAGTACTGTCGGGGTTCTCTTGGACTATATGGCTATCGGTTTGGATCCGAAGAATGTCACAATCTTTAAACAATCAGATATTCCTCAAGTGACTGAGCTCGCATGGATTTTCAACTGTCTTACAACTATGCCGTATCTCATGCGCGCACATGCTTTCAAGGACGCAGAAGCCAAGAATAAAGAAATAAATGTCGGTCTATTTGATTACCCTGTTCTCATGGCGGCAGATATTCTAATTCAGAATACCGATGTGGTGCCGGTCGGGCAGGATCAGAAACAGCATATTGAGATTGCTCGCGACATCGCGGAGAAATTTAATAACGCATATGGGGAGACTTTCAAACTACCTGAACCTCTCATATTGGAAAATGTCGCGACCGTTCCTGGTACAGACGGCAGGAAGATGAGTAAGAGTTATGATAATACCATCCCACTCTTTGCGAGTGATGAGGAAATAGAGAAAGCAGTCATGGGCATTGTCACCGATTCTGGTTCAGAGGTCCCGACCAATGTTTATGCTATCCACTCACTTTTTAGAAACAAGAATGATCTCGAAGTGATATATACAGAGAACAAGGGTCAGTATAAAAAGTTGAAAGAACTTCTTATTGATGATTTGAAGAATTTTATTAAACCCTTGCGCGAGAAGCGTCAAGCTCTAGAGGAAGATAAATCTGCAGTACTAGAAGTTTTGAAAGAAGGTGGCAAGGTTGCCCGGGAACGGGCGGAGAAGAAGATGGAGAAGGTGCGAGAGCTGGTGGGGCTTAAATTATACTAATTTCTAATTGATCTAATTATTCTAAAATGATCCAAGGATTCGTACAGGCACTCAGGATTCAGTCGAAAATTATTTTCATCGTGGTGAGGAACCTCAAAGGACTTACTCAGGTAGTGGTTATGGCTGATAATCCAGAGTTTGAGACTGCCAAGAATCTCACTCTTGAGTCAGTGATAAGAGCGACAGGTGAGATGAAAGATGCGCCACAAGCCCCAGGTGGTTCTGAGATGCATCCATCGAAGATCGAAGTGCTTTCTAAGGCTGATCCAGAGCTCCCTATTCCTGT
>SICR01000026.1 GCA_009691335.1 Candidatus Zambryskiibacteriota bacterium | reverse complement strand
ACTACAAAAGGTTTCTTGGGGCCTCGAATGACTACAACTCAAAGAGATGCGATTGTATCTCCTACTAAAGGATTATTAATTTACAACACTACGACAGACACCCTCAATGTATATAATGGATCTTGGGGAGCAGTAGGTGGAGGTAGTGCCACTTGGGGTTCTATCACCGGCACACTTTCAGCGCAAACAGATTTGCAGAGTGCTTTAGATTTAAAAGCGACACTCGCCTCTCCAACCTTCACTGGCACAGTGGTAATGCCAACTCCATTTACTCTCGGAGCTACTTCTGTCACTTCGACTGGAACACAACTTAATTACTTGAGCTCTACTACTGGTACGACTGGTACGACAAATACTAACGTGGTGTTTTCTACTTCCCCTACTCTAGTCACTCCAGTCTTGGGAGTAGCGACAGGAACCAGTCTAGCCCTAACTTATGGAGGCACGACTGCAGTGACCACCGCATCCGGACTTGTGCTTAATGCAAACTCTCTAACAATAGGAACAGGCCTCTATGCTGCATCTTCGACCCTAACTTCTGGTTTGCTGGTTGATCTGCAAGTATCTGGTACTGCGGCGGCGGCCTCACAAACTGCGCTCAATATATTGACTACAGGAGCAAATGCCACGACTGCAATCACTACATACGGAGGTCAAATTTCAAATACTCATACCAATGCAACTTCTGGATCTAACGTTGCGCTGTATTTAAATGCTTCTGGCGCAACAACTGCAAACTATGGATTGATTGTAAACGCTGGTCGTGTGGGAATCGGTACAACTGCGCCTCTTCTTCTATTGGACGTCGCTGGATCACAACGTCTCACTGGCGCAACGACTACTGTTTTGACTGGAAGTATTAATGCAATTGCATCTACCACTATCACAGGCGTCAACACTCTCTTTACTACCGAATTAGTTGTCGGCGACAGAATCACTGTAACTGGAGAGACCAGAACAGTCGTCGCCATTGCTTCAGCTACAAGTTTAACTGTTGATCTAGCCACTACCGATACTGCAAATGACACTGCAGTTGATAAATTGGCTGCTGTCTTTATCGCTAGAGATGCAAATAGTATTCCTCAATTGGTGATAAATGATGAAGGATTGGCTTCCTTTAATAGTCTGGAAAGTGGAGGGCTAAACTTCGAAACTGATGCCGGCGCTGTCTCATGGATGGATATGCCAGTTAGTGATGTACCACTCGACGACACGATACAAAGTTATACTGCCCACTTGGGTGGCAATCCATTACTCACCATTTACGGTCTGGCCGACAGCGCAGGCGCCGTGGATACTCTTAGAGTCGGTATCGCCACTACAATCCCACAGTCATTACTAGATGTTCAAGGCCCAACAGGTACAGGAGCAACATCAGCAGGAATATTAACACTTGCAACCAAAGAATTAACGATTGTGGATGGCGACGAACTTGGACGAATCAACTTTAATTCACCACTAGAATCTGATGGCTCTGATTCTATCTTAGCGGGCGCAGCTATTTGGGCTGAAGCGAATGACACATTTTCAACAACTGTAAATTCAACTGAACTAGCTTTTGGAACTGCGACAACTTCAGCGGCCGTTGAGAGAATGAGAATTAATAGCGCAGGAAATGTGGGCATTGGAACGACAGCGCCTTCAACATTGCTTCATGTTGGTCTAGCAGGAACGACCTTGGGAACTATTGGCATCGCTGGTAACACATCTGGTCTTGTGACTCTATCAGTGGCAGCGGCGGCGGGAACATGGACGATGAAGTTGCCCGCCGCTGTAGGCACTGCAGGTTTCCAACTGACCGATGCGGCAGGAGACGGTATAACTTCCTGGACGGGAGCGGGTTCAAAGAGAGAGTATAAAGACATCCTTGGAACAATGGAACCAAAAGATGCTTTATCAGCGATTCTTAGCACTGCTGTGTATAGATTTAAATACAAAGAAGGATTTGGCACAGGAGATTATACTACCGAGTATGTAGGAATATTGGCTGAAGAAGCTCCTTGGGCAGTGCATTTTAACGGAACAATCATAAATCCTGTTAACACGCTGGGGTATGCTGTACTTGGCATTCAGGGATTAAACCTAAAGCTTGAAGGATTAGAAACAAGAATAGCAATCTTGGAAGCAAATGGTGACGGCATAAAAAATGAAGAAGCTATCGCCGTATTTGGTCAATACGCGACAGATTTCTTTAATTCTGTAGTGAAAAATGTAGTAGATGGTGTGGTTTATATGAAAGGCCTCGTCGTGGATACACTTAAAGTGGGCAGTCCCACAAAACGCACTGGCGTCACTTTATATGACGAAGTCACCGGCGATCCATACTGTCTATCAGTATCAAATGGAATACAAAAAACAACTGCAGGAGGATGTGGAATCATAGAACCTGCACCGATACCATCGCTCGAGCCAACGGTAATTGACCAGCCTCCGACTGAAAAACTCGCTGATGAGCCTCCAGTTGAGATACCACAAACTGATCCAGATCCAACAATTACGCCAACACCTGATCCTTCGATTATCACAAATCCAGAACCTACCCCAATACTAGAGCCAGAGCCTGAGTAAAAACGACATACACCGCTCTATTTGAAATTATAGTCGCCCACATATTCACCTACTACCACTTTTAGTATAAAGAAAGATTTTCAAAATAAATATAGATAAAAAAAACAAGTGAGCGTGGAATAATCCAACAACTCACTTGTATGTGAATGATGCGTTGTTCTGCACCATCCACACACAAGTGGTTGATGTCAACGCGAGGGCAAAGAGCAAAGTGTCAAAAAGACCACAGTGCCCAATCCGAGAGTGCTACTTGCTAAAGCGGAGTGCGGGGCCACTGGAGTCCCAGCTGAAGTCCAGCCAGCCCCAGTTCATCATGACCTCGCCGCCATACTCGAAGAGATACGGAATATTCAGGTAGACGTTGCTGTCGTGAATGATAGAGCTCCAGAGGAACACCGCTCTGTCCGCGAACAACTTGCGGAACACGGCGATGCCCTTGGATTGAATGGCGAACCCATCCTGTAAGTTCAGGCAGTTGGCGAGACCGTCGCCCTTCTGCAAGTGATTGTAGATGGTGTTGCCAACCACAGATCCACACTTCTGGTCGTCGTGGAACCACTCCTGCACTCCCGTCTGAAGGTCGTATTCAGCGGGTCCCGAGCACTCCAACTCTGGGTGCTCCAACTTCTTCATCCAGCTGGGATAGATCGGTTTGACGGAGCGATCCACACGGACGAGGAAATCCAGCACGGGCTCGTGGATAACAACAGACTGAACAGTGGGATCGTCACGATCGTTCAACTGTCCAATCGTGGGGTTCTGGAACTCGACTTCCATTTTCTTTTCCATAACAGTTTTTCTCCTTATGCCAATTTGCTCATTTTCTTTTTCCTCTAATCCGAGGAGGAACTAGACCGATATGGTCATAGCCAGAAAATACCAAATGATTGGGACCTTGTGGCTATGACCATCTTTAGTAAGTAGATTTTGAAAGAACATTATAACCTTTATATTATACACCTTAACACCTAAAAGTCAAGAATTCATTTGACCTGGTGGGAACGAAATAAGAACTGCTATACGACATCATAACGGGTATATTTATATACCAGATTTGAGTAAAAAGCTAAAAACACTAGAAACTGCTTAGCTTTCAACCTTTTTATCGTGCCTCTTTGTCAATCTCCCAAATTTCCTGTCTAAGCTTTTTTTGAACATCTTCTAGATCAAACAGAAGTTGAGATTCTTTTTGTTTTTCCTCGAGCGAAAGAGCCGCACTCAGCCTCACCTTACTTATCACAGCAAGTTCTGCTTCTATGTCATGTTTTAATACTGCGAAGCCCCTTAAGATAGATTCCTGAGCTTCTTTTATATCTTTTTGTAATTCTGAGTGCTTCTTTCTTCCATGATAGTAATGATAAATTATGTAAATGCTTAAACCTAAAATACAAATAGATAATAAAATTATTATAAAAAGATAGATCGCCTCATAACTAATCCGACTGCCGCCAAATTGGACTGCTGTCCGGTTGACTGTCATTGTTACTTGCGGACCTGGTGGAGAAAGTTCCTCACCAATTTTTCCCTGAGCCCACAGAAGATAACTACCTGGAGACAAGAAATTTGTATGTCTATAGAACCAGTCGCCTTTGTTATCTGACTCTGTATATTGGCTAAAGGTTTCACTAGTGCCTAAATTTTGAAGATAAATAACTACCTCTGCATTAGTAAAATCAGTTTTACCGCCAACATAGAATATTTCTTCGTTAGAAATACTTTTTGAAATATTAGTTATGAGCGGTGGCGCGATTTGAGGAGTTTGCGCTTTTACTTTATCGCCCGCAAAAAACATTGAAGAAAAAAGAAAAAGTATGATCGCCAGCTTTGCTCCATATTTTTTGCGATATCTTTTTAGTTCTTCAAGTTGTTCAGTAACATGATCTGGTAACTCCTTTTCTTGTTGTAAAGAATGTATACGATGTCGCCAAGCCCTTACTCTATACGCAATATAAATAAGCACAAACAAAAGAACTAGCGCAAAAATCCAAACCCACATCCATGGTATGAGCCAATTACCTATTTTTATCCCTAAATTACTTATAAATGAAAAAAACGGATCCGTGATACGTAAACGTTCTGTAATTTCTTTATAATTTCCAGATTTATCATAGGCACGTATAATCACATCATAACTACCAAGTGATAATGGAGATGGAATATAAGGACTTACTGCCTCAATGAAAAATCCACCAGCTGCATCAATAGCACTTTTTACAGAAAGTGATACAAGTTTTAATTCATAGTGATCAACCCCAGACAACGCATCGGTAGTTGTGAATTGAATAATTGGTGACTTGCTAGAGGTACGAAAAGACGGCGAGATATCTACAATGAAATCAGCGGGTGATGTCGCATCAACCTTGATAGCAAAATGAGTCGTTCCACCCCAAATTCCAGCACGTAATGATTTAACATGAAAATAATGTATACCATCAGCTAGATTCGTATATGCAACTGAATTCTTTTTTCCTTCATTAATGTCATCTGGATTTGTGGTCGGATCATCTGAGAGTATATAGCTATATCCCTCTACCCCCGGAGCTTCGTTTATAAATTGAAGTGAAACTGTTTTATTTGGATACCATGTCACTTGATCAGAATTGGTGTTTGATATGACTATCGGACCAGCTGGAGGCGGAAGTCTAAACTTATAAACCGCATTGGCTGTTTGTTTAAGAACATTAGTGCCTAACCCATCATTTAAAAGCACTTTTGATTTATCAAGAAATTTTACAAG
>SICR01000025.1 GCA_009691335.1 Candidatus Zambryskiibacteriota bacterium | reverse complement strand
GTATAAGGGGACGCTATTCGAAGAGAATTCGATCGAGATAGGTGAAGGATGTCTCGCAGTAAATAGTGTCGAGCGGGTGTAGTAAAACAAGAACGGCGAAGTCTTCGGGCTTCGCCTTTTTGTTGTGTTGTTTTATTCGATTCTACGTCGCCGTTTTTTATTCTGAACGATACGTTTATTTTTTAACTCCACTATTTTTCTACCAAGCACTGTTTTCTTTTTAATTTCATCCCTAGCAATGAGTCCAAAGAATATTAAGTCTCTTAGGTCTTTACCCTTACGATGCCACCGTAGGCGGTTACAGAGCAGGCAAGAAGGTAGACAGTTTTCTATATCTTTACTTCCACCTTTTCCTTTTTTGGATAATATGATCAGCCTCCCATGCGCCATCTAAATTATTACTGTATTTCACTCCGTATTTTTCAAACACTAAAGAATCACCGCAGAAATGGCAGTGGCCACTGGTCTTATTGAAAACAGCCACTAATTTAGTGTTTATAATCATATTACTTTGCCTCTATATCATCTCTCAATGTCTCGAGGTACTTATTTGCCTCTGTCGCCAGAACTAGTGATCGCTCTTTCAGGAATTCAGGATATTTCTCTATAGACGTGACACCTAGATCGTTGGTAATGAACTGCTGAGTGAGTTTGTCTTCTGTGATGTTGTACTTGTGCAGATATTCCATCGGATTTTTGGCACTGATACGAATGTTTATGGTTGGACCTATTACAGCGATGTTTGCTAATGCATTTATCTCTAGATCGTCATACTGGTCGCTGAGGAATTTCTTCGGGAATATATGATGCCATTGTGGCTGAAAGTCTTCCAATACTTGTGCTCCCTCGAAGCCAAGCCGATAGCCGTGTCCATCCCAATCTTTCGCCTCGTTGCTCCATACAAGCAAGTAGAGCAGAAAACGTCCGAAGCGTGAGTCACTGTAATCGGCCATAAAGTCCTCTGGTTCCATCAAACGATGATGCTCAAAGCGGTCCAAAAGGCGCACTACAGCGTCTCGCAGTGTTGTCGATTCTCCAATGGCTCGCAGATCTTCATCAAGTGCTGTTGCACCGGATGTACTGTACCGACTGAAGCGTGATGCTTGCAAAAACCAGTAGAACGGTAGACCAAACGATGCCTCTTCTTGAAACTTATCCTGCAAAGCAACGAGCGTAACTAAGGCCGTCTGGGTAGGCATTGTCTCCGTGCTCAATACACCATATTCGGCCAAACGCTTTACAAGACTTTTCCATGCCTTCTGGGTGCGTCTCCACGCTGGTTCTATCGTAGACGCATTCCAAATGTTGTCGGGTAAATCACGAAAGCGTGTTTTGCCTGCCGCTATTGCTGTGAGGCTTCGGAAGAGCAAGTTTGGGTTGATATCGAAGCCGCCATCTTTGAGCATGTTGAGGAAGGGCGAAAACTGATCTCGCACCCACCCCGGTGAACGTGCCGCAACTACTCCAAGGTAGATATCTGCTTCAGTCAGCCTCGTGCCTTTACTATTGAGTCGTGCAAATATCTCCACTACATCTTCAAGTTCATGTTCAACGGTAATGGCAACCAGATCCTTCTCACGAATTTTACGCACACGATCGAGGCGTGCGTACACTTCCATTGCATCCATATTGCCGCAAAGTCCTTCAATTTTTATATTCTTCGCCAGTTCCTGCAATTTCTGTGAGTCATCGGGACGATTGGTGTCCAGTTGTAAAAGGTCGGAGAGACGTATCCAACGATGAGCCTTTGTCTTGCGTATCGCCGCGTCCGCAACTTTAAAGTACGGTGGCTCGTTTGCCTCAACATCAAAACGGATGTCATAGCGTTTCATTGCCTTTTCCCAACTTTCAGCATCAGGCCACCAGTATGGTTTGCGACCGGATAATATACAGAGAGCAGTTGTACGTTGCTGCCCGTCTACAAGCCAGTCAGCAGGGTGTCGTGAATCGCTCACGATACGCTCCTGTGTTCCATTTCGACTGTTCCAGATAAGAAGGCTTCCTATTGGATAATCAGACCATAAGGATTCCGCCAGATCCCTCACCTGCGTTGGCTTCCACACAAAACCACGCTGGAATTCAGGCACACTTAATTCATGCCCAACGGCGCTGTTTACGAGGTTATGAATCTTTAAATTTGGGTTTACGGCCATAGTTATAATTTACATCATAACAGGCGCTGAACTGATTATTTCATTTATGTAATTCTTAAACTGAGCTGTCTGATCTGCAGGAGGACCTGATTTACAAAACGCTCTTAATACATACTTGCCACCTTCGCCTCCCAATTGGTAAACCCACGCCCAGAATATGCTGTCCGGCTTATTTACGAAAACTATATACGCCTGCACACCACCATAATCATTGTCAGAAGCCTCCAAGATAATAAATTTGCTCTGATAATAAGATTTATCAAAGTTACCAAGACCACAGGACGAATCACTTGTGATATCCATAGCGGCCTCCTCTGCACCAGCATTAGAACCATCCAAGTATCCATTTAACGCCGGACGAATGTGTTGGATATATGGGCTAGCGTAGATTTCTGCGGCAGTTGGAGACTGGCCGATTCGTGGTGGTTGTTCTGACTCAACCCTTTTTATGGCGTCCATGATTGCCTGTGTATCTGTTGTTATGGCCTCTTGGCCGCTTTGATCAGTCTGTACGACTCCCTGCGAGCCGATACTAGAATAGATGAGATAAACACAACCGGCAACCAGAAGCACCATAACCCATGCGATTAGGGTCTTATTTTGCAAAAATCTCATGCTATCCATCATATACCACTGGCCACAAACACTTCTTTATCGGCATCCCATATATAGTGGACCAAGTGTGACGATTCCGTGCAGTCTTTATCCTTCCCGTCGTCTGTAGGAGAACAGGTTTTCTCTGTAACTTTAATATCCACGGCGGAATCATCAGGATAATTCTCATTCAGTATGTCTGTTTTCCAGTATTTATTTTTACCATCCTTATAGTTCGGCACCATATTCCCATCTGATTGGTAAGACAGGACCTTTTTTGCTTCATACGACCATCCTAGTATGTACCACTCGTCAGAATGGCTTATGAAGCCAGTCCCGCCACTCTCTATCCTAGTCACCACAAGCCAGTCATGTGTATTACCTTTAACGATGCGATAGCTTGGTGGACCTCCCCAGCCATTTCCCACTGAAAGCGTACCGGCAACTCCACTTGTCTGATATTTTTCATCCAAAAAGATAAAATTTCTGTTGGTTGAGTATGTGTTAGTAAAAATCTTTAATTCTTCTCCGTCTATTCTAATTCTCGCTGATTCTATCTCTTCTAAATTTAGATCGACTACTGGTTGATGCGTATACCACCCGGCGTAGAAGAATACTGTAGAAAGAATCGCAAGTATACCAATGTGGAGGAGTCTAGTTTTCATATGTTGCAAGCATATATGGATTACTCCGACTGAAACTGTTTGACCCAAGAATATTTTTGAGGATCCTTTTTAAGCAAGTAATCGACAATGGCCTTTCGTGCTTCAGGCTGGGCAGTTCGTATTTCCGCCTCTTGAACTCTCGGACTTGAATCCATCTCAATTGCTTTTTCAAAATACCCCGTGCCACTCTCAATATCTCCTTCGTCATAAGCAATTCCGCCGAGGAGATTGTATGGATGAAAGCTTCGGGGCGAAAGACTAATTGCTTTATTTGCACATTCCTTTGCCTTGTCAAAAGTATTCAGGCGACGAAATGCGGCACCTCTGCTCGTATAGACTGCACTGTCAGCACTGTGATCTATACTAAGTATCTCTGAAAACCCATCTGTAATTTCAATAGCTTTTTGGGCCATACCAGTCTTTATGTAAAATTTACTTGCTTTAGCAAGGCTCCACTCGCCATTACCGGGGAAGTTTTTAGAGGCTTGATAGTAGTAGTTAGCTAACAACTCAAATACTCTATTTTCTTCAAGCCATTTCAATTCGGACTCATCAAGATCTTTTTGCTCTTCGAGTTTGGTCAGGATTTTAGCCAGTAAGGTCGGCCCATCCTTGTCCACAACCTTGTTTATATCCACTTTATATTTATTTGCTAATTCAGCAAATTGCTTTTGTGCCTGAGATAATACAAGTTGTTTTTGCCACCGGTTCTTTGCATTGTTCAAAAGAGAATTATATTCCCCGTCTCCTACTATATCTCTGTGCTGTTTATAAAACTGTTCCGCTTCGCTAAAAAGATAACCTGCAAATAAATTTGTAAGCTCGGCTCTTGTTCGTATCTCATTCTGTACCCTCCATATTACTTGCTGTATTTCTGGTTCTATATACAAACGTTGTAGCATTATTCGTTTCCATGCTTCATCAAACTTTGCTTGAGAAACCGAACTCTCAGCATCTTTTATTTTTCCATCCAACAAAAGTTGCCTTGTTTCAGTTTGTAAAATCTTTCGGCAATGTAGATCGCCACCAGAACTTGTTTCGGCCCCACATTTCTTGCAAAATAACGATGAGATCATATAAAATCCCTAGCGAGTAAGTCTGGGATGGTTTATAGTCCTCCACCACATCAACGTTCCACCGAATATCAGAACAGGGGCAAGTTTTGCGTCTCCATTGGTGAAGAGGACATTCAGTGCATAAATAACCGGAATCCAGATCAGAAATAATGTTGATACTGAAAATACACTGAGAATTTGGTTTTTCATACTAGAAGTTTTGTTTCGCTGGCCTTCATATGGGTTTATTGACTTATAATCTAATTACTCATCACGCAATGCCAAGACCTTATCGACGACATAGCGAAGCATCTTCTTTTCAATGTATTCGTTGAGCTCTTTGTTATTGGCAAGCGTCTCATAGAGCTTTTTGTCGGTGTCGTATTTATCAAACACCTTGTTTTCAAACGGTTTATGGAACCATCTCCCTACAGCCTGCATCGAACTATTGTTATATACCACGTTCTGCGCTTCCTCATCGCTTATTAGCTCTTCACCGATTGAGTCTAGAGTCTTCTGCTGTTCTTCTCCGAAGTCTAAGCCCCAGCGTTTATTAACATCGCCGATGATTTGTGAGATAAGATCCTCTGCTTCTTCAAAAGGAGCACTCGGGACTATCTCGTCCTGATGTACGTCTCCAGTCACAGGAGAAAGTGTAATGGATGCTTGAATGATTTTCCGCACGACGCGCACAGAATCCATGTCTACATACTTCAACACTTCAATGAGGGGCTTCTTTGGGTCCTTATCTAATTTCTTTAGAAGATACTTTAAGAGCAGGTACAGTTTTTCGTGCGACACTTCAGAGTAACCAATCACCTGTGCAAGATACGGGTATCGCTTCGTGTAGACATTGCCGATAGAGAGGAATTCTCCGTATTTATTTTCTTCAATCACTATGAGTATGTTTTGGCTATCTTCAATAATTTCTTTTAGTGCCTTGTATAACTCTTCCTCTCCTAAGTAATTTCTAAACTCCTTTTCCAAATCAGGGTTAGATTTAACATAGTTAAACAATGTGCCGATTAATTCATTCCT
>SICR01000024.1 GCA_009691335.1 Candidatus Zambryskiibacteriota bacterium | reverse complement strand
GAGGCCAAGGGAGCAAAGGTTGTTGAAGAGGCGATGAAAATTGTGTCAAAAGCGATTCCCTCGGCCAAGCTTATTACTGCAGGCAGTAGTGGCAAATGGTTAGATAGAGAAGGAATGAAAAGAACTTTTGCCGAATCAGATTTGGTATTGGTGCCTTCTCTTTATCTTGATGCTTTTCCCCGAATTGTGCTTGAGGCGATGGCTATAGGTATCCCAGTGGTAGGTACTTGTTTTGGTGGGGCGCCGGAAGCAATAGTGGATGGAGTAACCGGTTGTGTGGTTAATCCCTTTAATATTAAAGAGATGGCGGAGAAGATTATCAGTCTTTTAGAGAATCCGCCCAAGTGCCGAGAGTTCGGTCTTGCCGCTAGAGAAAGAATCGAAACCAACTTTAATTTGGATGATAGAATAGACAAACTTGTAAAAATTTATGAAGGACTTTCTTAAGAGAATTCTACCCTCAAAAGCTTTTGCCTATATTAGGGATATTTTTTACCCTGAGAAAATTTATATTCTTGAGGACAGGCTTACTAACTTATTTGTCGCACATTACGACAATCTCATGGCCCCGGGCTTCAATCAGAAAACAGCTTTCAAAAATGCAGAATTTAAAGTCTACTCCAAGCACGGTGGGGATGGCATATTGGCATACATCTTTTCAAAAATTGGTGTTACTAACCGCACGTTTATCGAGATAGGAGTAGAGGATGGCAGGGAGTGTAATACGGCCAATCTTTCCCGGAACTTTGGCTGGGACGGTTTGATGATTGATGCCAATGAAAATTGGGTAAGGTCGGCAGAAGATTTTTACAGAGATTATAGAGTGAAAGTAACCCATTCTTTTGTAACGGCGGAAAACATAAATCAGACCATTCTACAAAACAATCTCAAGGGCGAAATCGACCTCTTGTCTATAGACATTGATGGCAACGATTATTGGGTTTGGAAGGCAATAAATACAGTTAGTCCCAGGATAGTAGTGCTTGAATATAATTCGAGTTTCGGACAACGTTCGGTTACGCAAAAGTATATGCCAGATCATCACTTCTCGCCGCGCGAAGAAAACCCGCTATTTTTCGGAGCCTCCTTAAAAGCTTTAGCCAAATTATCCAAGGAGAAGGGCTATATCTTGGTAGCGTGCGATGTTCATGGACACGACGCCTTCTTTGTAAGAGCCGACGTTGCCGCAGGCCAATTCAAAGAGCAGGAACCTGAAGAAGCCTTTTACCCTAATCCTTTTGTGTTGAAAAAATTTGGTAGTATTAAAGAGCAGTTCGAGCAGATTAAAAATCTTGATTTTGAAGAAATTTAAATATGGAAACTATACATGATTTTATTAAAAATGAAGTACCCAAATATCTTAATGGTCGAGTCTTAGATATCGGCGGGGGAGAAGGTCGTTGGAAAAGAATATTGTCGGAATACGCAACAGAATACTTTATTTCCGATCTGTATTCCCAGGCAGCCGATTTCAAGGACGACGCTAGAAAATTAAGCAATGAGAGCTCAAGTTTCAACGCGATTGTCTGTTTTGAAGTACTCGAACATATAGATGATACCGAAAGAGTTGTGTCTGAAATGTACCGAGTATTGAAACCGGGAGGATACGTCGCAGCAACCTTGCCCTTCATATTTCCTTCTCACGGCAATCCTGACGACTATAAGCGCCTTACTCCTAGCGGCTTGGAATACTATTTCAAAAAAATGGGATTTCAAGTTGTTCAATCCGGGAAAATTGGTAATGTTCTGACTATATTAGGAGTATATTGTAAATATAAGGTTAAGGATTACGCTAAGAAAGGAAAGAATCGGCATCTCGGTAAGTATTTTTTCTTAATCTTGCAGCAGATTTTTAGAAAATTAAGCAGCAGATTCCGCTATATCGGGCCTGACTATTTCACACACTCTTTTATAATTGCCAAGAAATAATTTCACATGAGTATCAAAACATCTGGACTTTGTGGAAATATAAAGATAATCTATCATAACTTATGAAATGGAAAGTCCTTGTTTCTAGCGCTCATATGCAATCGCGATTGGATAAATATCGCGAATTATTGGAGCAAAATAATATTGAGGTCGATATTATAACTCGTCAGCAATTTGTGTCGGAAGCCGATCTTCTGCCTATCGTCGAGCCTTACCACGCCATTGTTTGCAGTGATGATGAAATTACGTCCAACGTGATAGAGAAGGCAAAAAATTTAAAGATTATTTGTAAATGGGGAGTAGGTATCAATAGTATTGACAAGGAAGCTGCCAAAAAAAGGGGTATAGCGATTTACAATTCTCCCGGAGCGTTTTCAGAAAGTTGTGCTCTCATGGTTTTCGCCTACCTTATGCACTTCGCTAGGCAAGCCTCACAACAAGATGCAGAAATTCGTTCCGATGTATGGAAGCATGAATCAGGCTTTGCTCTAGCTGGAAAAACGATGGGTATCATCGGCATGGGCAATGTTGGCGAGGCTCTCACCAGGAGAGCCAGAGCCTTTGATATGAAAGTGATTGGTAATGATATTAAGGAAATTGAAAAAGACTTTCTCACAACACACGAAGTTGTAATGATGGGGAAGGAGGAGTTGCTCCGCCAGGCGGATTTTGTAGTGCTTTCTCCTGATCTTAATCCCACCAGCTTCCATCTCATGAGCACTGCTGAGTTTGCCTTGATGAAGGGAACTGCATATCTGTTCAATACTTCTCGAGGACCGGTGGTCGATGAGCCGGCTTTGGTCAAGGCACTAGAAGGTAAAAAGATTGCCGGAGCCGGACTCGATGTCTTTGAGGTTGAACCTCTTCCGGCGGACAGTCCTTTGCGTCGCATGGACAACGTAATTTTAACGCCGCACAATGCTTATAACACAATTGAGGCGGAGAATTACGTGCATGACAATACCATTAAGAACCTGATCGAAGGACTAAAAAATCATGAATCTTAAAGATATCGGCTTGAGCACTTCCGCCTTTGCTTATAACATGGGCGCAGCCGGGAAAAATACCGAGAGAAAAAATCCCGCCCCCTGGACTATCGAAGAGTTCGTTGATTTCGCTTTTAAGCTTGGTCTGGGCGGGATTGAGGCTCCTCTCATGCGCTTCATACCAGATTTGGATCCGAGCCGCATCAAAAAGCTTAAAGAAAAGCTTCAATCCAGGCAAATGTTCTTCATTATGGACGCAGAGCTTCCGCTTGATAAGGAAGAAATCGTTAAGCTTATACCTTATGCCAAAGATCTCGGTTCTCCGATAATTCGTATCAAGTCATCTAGCATCCTTGAGTGTAACAGGGCAAAGCTTGGCAAGCCCTGGCGCGAGCATGTGAGTGGCTGTATAGAAGTATTAAAGGAGATTAAGCCGACACTTCAAAAAGTAGGCTTAAGAATTGCCATTGAGAATCATCAAGATCTAGATTCTAACGATTTATTGAGGATTGTAGATGAAGTCGGGACAGATGTGTTGGGGGTTACTTTTGACATAGGTAACGCTTTCTCGGTTTGCGAAGATCCTATGGACTTTGCCACTAAACTCGGGTCTCGCATCATCAATGTTCATATAAAAGATTATAAAATTTATGAAACTCAGAGCGGATCTTTATTGGTACGCTGCCCGATTGGGTCAGGTGCTGTAGATTTCGAGTCCGTATTGCCTGCCTTGGCTGGAGCCTCTCCTGATGCTAAAATGGTAATCGAGCTGGGAGCTCTCGAGGGCAGAGAGATCAAATGGCGACAGGATGGATTTTGGCAAGAAATTGAGCCGCGTACTGAAGCCGAGAATGCCGCTTTCTCAAGGCGGCTCAAGTATGAGAAAGCGGGTCAAGCAAAAACCCCTTGGGAACGTGAAGCTCCCGGTCTCGACGTCGCTGATTTCGAGGTCAAAGAACTGGAAGAAAGCCTTATCTATCTAAAAACATTATGAAAGCACTTGTCAGATTCGACACCAAGCCTGAGACCCTGGAGTTCAGAGAGGTGTCTAAGCCAGAGCTTGATGATACTCACGCCATTTTAAAGGTGAAGGCGGTGGGTATCTGCGGCAGAGACCTAGAGCATTTTCGGGAAGAGCTGGGCGAGAATAAAGTCCCCTTTATCCCTGGCCATGAATATTCAGGTACTATTGCGGAATTGCCTGACCATGTAAAAGATTTCAAGGTGGGAGACAGAGTAACTGCAGAGACGGTCGACTACGTCTGCGGGGAGTGTGAAGTCTGCGATGCCGGCAATTACAATCTCTGTAAGAAAAGGAAGAACATCAGCGGGGGCATGAATGGTGCCTTCACTGATCTAGTCAAGGTGCCACTCGGGTATATGCATAAACTGCCAGACAACGTCAGTTTTGAGGAGGGGGCGATGGTTGAGCCGGCTTGCGTGAGCTACAATGCCACTCTCGTTAACAGTTCACCCAAAGAAAATGAGCTCACTGTTATTATAGGCGTCGGTACGGTCGGCCTCTTGTGCCTTCAAATGGCAAAGCTAAAGGGAGCCAAGGTGGCTCTTATCGGTTTGCCGGACGATGCTATCCGTATGAAGATTGGAGAAGAATTAGGAGCGGATTATTTGATATACGCCACTGATAATCCTGTAGAGAAAGTGCTTGAGTTAACCAAGCAGAATGGTGCGCCTCTGGTTATAGATACGGTTGGCGCTTCTTCTAAGACTATTGACCAAGCATTAGAGATGGTCCGGCCCGGCGGCCAGATCACGAAAGTGGGCTGGTTTATGAAAACTACCAATACCACCTTTGATACTTTGGTCAGGAAAAATATTCGGCTGCAAGGAAGCTTTAGCCACACCCATCAAATGTGGAAAGAATGCCTAGATTTAATATCGAATGGTAAGATCAATGTGAAGATTATGATCACCCATGTGCTCCCTCTTGAAAATTGGAGGGAAGGATTCGAGCTCGGATTCAAGAAGGAGGGCCTGAAAGTTATTCTTAAACCTACCCAAGAGTAATGGAAGAGCCGCAAACATTTTCGGGGAAAGTTGCCATTGTCACCGGCGGAGGCTCCGGCATCGGACGCGCTTGTGCAACACTATTTTTTAAAAGGGGAGCATCGGTGGTTATTGCTGGGCGGGATAAGAAAGTAAAAGAGGCGGCAGAAGAGATAGACCCTACGGGGAAACGAGTCTTATCGGTAGAGCTTGATTTGGCGGAAGAAGAACAAGTAAAAAAGATGGTAGAGGAGGTAGTCAATAAATTTGGTAGAGTAGACATTCTGGTCAATTGCGCTGGAGTGACAAGGAGCGGCAAGATTGATGAGATTACTGTTGAAGAATGGCAGATGATCAACCGCGACAATGGCCTCTCGACATTCCTCTCTTGTAAATACGCTATTGCCGAGATGAAGAAGCGCAAATATGGCAAAGTCGTCAATGTATCCTCCATTGCCGGCCGTTTCCGCGGCAGGACTTCGGGCCTTCATTATGCTTATGCTAAATCTGGCATCCTCGGCTTTACCCGCCAACTTGCCGCCGAGTCAGCTCCGTTTGGCATTAATGTTAATGTTGTCGCGCCGTCCCAAACCATGACCACGATGCTCCGGCAATATATAAAAAACGATGAGATGGAAATGGAGCTAGCTAAGCACATCCCGATCGGCTCCGTAGCCAAGCCGGAACAGCAAGCCGAGGTGATCCTCTTCTTATGCTCTGATGCCTCAAATTATATGGTCGGCGCTACGGTTGACGTGAACGGTGGACAGTTTTAATACTTATTATGAAAACCGTTGCCATTATTCCAGCTCGCATGGGCTCATCACGCTTTCCGGGTAAGCCTTTGGTAGATATTCTCGGCAAGCCCATGATCGAACATGTATGGCGTCGAGTCAGCATGTGCAAGCTCTTGGATGAAGTCTGGGTCGCTACTCCCGACAAGGAGATTTTCGAACTCGTAGAACGTTTGGGAGGCAAAGCTGTAATGACAAGTCCAGACCATGAAATGGCCATGGATCGTCTTGCGGAAGCGAATGAGACTATACAAGCTGATATTGTGGTCAATGTACAAGGTGATGAGCCGCTTATTTATCCGGAAATGATCGAGGCTATCACCAAGCCTATGCAGGAAGATGATTCGTATGCCTGCGGAACCTTGGTACAAAAGATCACGGATCTAAGAGAGGTAGATGACCGCAATAGAGTCAAGGTAGTTAGAGATCTAAATGGTGACGCTTTGTTTTATTCCAGAGAGCCCATTCCATCTAAAGCTAAGACTAAGGAATCCATCGATTATTATAAAATGGTT
>SICR01000023.1 GCA_009691335.1 Candidatus Zambryskiibacteriota bacterium | reverse complement strand
TATTCAAGGTTTCCGTCTTAGTCAAAGAAACCCTCTTCGAGCCGTAGATACAAGACAATATAGCTATCGAGGCGACCTTCTTCAAGTGTGTGGGGGTATTATTTACCCGAGACTCAATCTGAGCTAATATACTTGAGAAGGTGGTACCGCCGCCTAATCCCTCCGTGAGCTTTAAGTCAGATAGAACTTTTTTATTTTGAGCAAGATTTGTTATATCGTTTGATCTTGATAATGGGTCTGCGCCAAAAGCATGCAGTATTATTTTAGATATGTTTTCTATCATCTCGAAGTCGTTAATCCTTATAATTGCGGCATTTAACCCCAATACCCAGCCGTTCTTCAAAGCTATGAAAAACTTTGAGGAGGATTTAGCGGCCTCTATCTGGTCGAGATCTTCTGACATGAGGCTTAGACTCCAAATTAAGTTACGTTTTTCGGAGCAACGTACTCGTTATCAATGTTAAAAGAGAGTATCCACGGAATGCCCCCGAACATGCTTTTTAGATTCGCGTCAGGGCCAGCTTCCCCGACAAGAGCGCAAGCTTCTCCGATATTGATTACGGGCGTTAAGTAGTTACAGTGATCCGCTCCACCGTCTTTACATGGGCTTACCGACTTTCTGGGGCCACGCATGATAGACCGAATGACTCGGGGTGAGAGAACATCGCGCCTTGGGCGTAGGCTTATTGCTATAACGCCGGCAAGGAGAGGCGCGGCGGCAAGAAGACCGCCGTACACGAACTGGGCGCCCATCGAATTGGGGTTTATAAATGGACTGCCCCTGGTGCTCGCTGTTGATGAGGAGAGTACTAAGTCTTTATATTGTTCTTCGCTAACTAATGTAGTCGTCGTAATAGCGTTCGTCTCTATAAACCCACCAGTTAATGATAATTTTTTTCCTCCTGGATAAAATCCCTGCGTATATTTTAAACTTAAACACGGATCAAAACATATTCCTTTGTCCAAGTTCTCTTTGGTACATCCATAAGAAGTTCTCGGCGTAGGGCCGATATGTAAAGCCAGGTCTAACCATTCGCACACTGCGGCTTTTTGGAGCAAACCCGTCTCGGGGGACCGAAAGAGCTGGTCTTCACCGTTCGCCCCCACGGCCGCACAAGCGACCCGCATGCCTCCGCAGCTGTTTTTCGGGCCTTTTGCTGGCCCGACCCTTACGAAGGTTAATCTCGTTTTTCCAAACAAGTCTGCACGGGCGCGGTCGCTGAGACGTATTTGCTCATAGAGGAGTCTGAGGACGATCCGGACCAACAATGCGGGCCGCGACCACCCGAGCAGGCCGAGGAGGACTTTAACCTTCTCCCGCTCCGCTTCGCCCTCCAGGCGCGCGATCTGGAGGTCCGTGGCTCTCTCCGCGCTCAGCCTCAACAGCTTCAGCTGCTTAACTTTAGCTTTATAATTTGGTTCTATGTGCCCCGTTGGATAGAGTCCGTATACCGCCGGCTGATCATAAAGATACATCTTTTTCTCCCAAAAGGACGACCAAAAACCTTCTGACCAACCATTGCCGCGTCGATCTCTATTGTGTCTTATCACCTTCCATTCGTAGGCGTAAGGGCCAGCCTTGATTTTTCTTTTAAGATAAGTGCTACTCGGTTTACCCAACCAATTATATTGAACGATAGAGGTGCCGAATCTTAACCCGGGGACAGTATAAGAGAAGTTCCTAGTTCGTCCTTTGGCTGTTCCTTTTGCTGAGCAACCGATGTAAAATCTTTGGAAATTTTCGACGAAGTAAAGTAGATTGGCCCCAACGGCTTCTGGATGAAATCCACAATCTCCACCGAGAGAACTTCCTCCAAATAATTGTTTAAATGTATGCGCAGCGATTACTCTATGATCCTGTGTTTCTGCCGATGCTCGCGGCGATCCTGCCGGTGAAGTGTTCACGTTAAATGACCTGCTGGCATCAACGGTAATGTCCACATCCGGAACTTGATGTCCGACTCCAAATCTTTTTATAGATCCAATATTATTATGAAATTGCCAAATTCCGACGGAATGAGTTCCTCCTCCGGTTCTAATTCCAGCCGCGCCAGGCGGGTAAAGTTGAGGGATTCCTTCGTATTGAAAAGACCTTAGCCCCACTCTAGAATTATTAGTTACGAAGGCTTTCTGTCCGACGTTCTTATGCCGGACCTTGGCGGCACGAAAGCTGTTTCCAGGGCGCCCCCCCGTAAATCCTCGCTGTGCGAGTTTGACCATTACACTGGTTGTGCTAGTTACCCCCTTGTTTAAATTATGCATCACATGATTAGTGCACGTAGGAAGAGTCTTTACTCCGTAAAGCAAATCGCCCTCAGTTTGAGTAAGCTCATCTTTTCTTAAGGTCAATAGAGGTCCATAATCTTTCCAGTGGCTTCTTTTTGACACCACGCCATTTACAGCTGCCTGAGTGGAGGGAGTATAGGATCTCAGGTATCCCCGCCATCCTTCGGGGCCGACGAAAGAATAACTGACGCAGTTATTACTCATGTTTATATTCTCTTCTATTACCTGTTCATTTAATACGTATTGATCTTTTCTAAATCCAAAAAATTGCGAGTTCAAGGAGACGCTGGCCTCAACAGGGACATATGGATAATCGACTTCTCGTACGAATCGAGCAACCGTCTGCGGCGTTTGTTTAGAGTAGCTAAATACGACGGTTTGGCGGTTCCATTCTGCAATCACGCCACCGTTCGCGTATGCGGCAAGTAAGGGGATATAACCCTCCTTTTTGACATACAGCCCACCCAACTCCACCGGCAACCCCACCATCATGGACATGTCAAAGGTAACAAATTTCTCTAGTTTTAGAGAAGCTAGCTCGCTCATCCTATGACCGAATCTTCCACTTATGACACAAAAATACGAATACTGTTCGTCATCGTCAATTTTCGCCCCCTTGATAAAGGTATTGTTCTCCAGAGGATTCATAGTTATACCGGTAACAAAAGAAGTGCCATTATAAAACACAGACTCTTTCGGATGGCAGACTGTACACTCTTTAGAGTTATCCCCCTCTAAACAATCCCAATCACCAGTAATAGAAGCCTCTTCCGCCATGGGATTTGCATATAATGTTCTATACTCTGGATTAAAAACGATTTCTGTTCGGTCACCTACGTCGGGCTGGTGCGAGTTGCGTGGGACAACTTGCTGGCGAGGCGGGTTACCGATTGTTCCAATTTCGAGGATATTAGCCTTCGTCCAGCCGGCAGGATCTGATAGTTCGACATCGATCTCGGGCGCCCAATTGATGGGATGGCCGATTGTGCTTTCGATCACGGACAATGCATATCCAGTTTTTATGGGAGCGTGGTCAAAAGCTTTTGTCTTCTGGATGTCTGTGACGAGGTCTTCCTTCCCGACCGCCCATCCCCGCGACGTGAGCCGATTCTTTACCCTGTACCATTTATATTTTAACGGATAAAGATTTCTATTATTTTTGTCTGTTAGTTTTAGTTTGCTAGTCCAATAATTTATTTCTGAATAGCGAGCGTTCTTCATCTTGTCTTCTGGAATAGAGTGATAATCAACGGCCTCCACCCTGAACGTCGGAGCTTGACCTATTTTACAAATAGTATCAATAGGCTCCTGTGTGAATATGGGGGAAAAACAAGAAAAATTAGAACTTAACTTACCTACGTTTTGAAATGGAGGTATGGAGTATCCTAACTTTGGTATTCCAGCATATCCACTCGTGGGCGCCTGCCCCGAGCCAGTTAAAACAAATTGGCCATTAGCGTCCCTCCCTATACTTAACCCAAGAACCATCCCGCTATTGACTAGGTCGAACGGTAACGTCTGTGCGGCTACGCCGGTCCCGCTGACTACGCCAGTTATTATCGCCATCTCATTTATTGCGGGGGGAAGATCTGCTCCACATTTTATGTTATTTAGAAATCCAGCATAAAAATTCGCCGGTTTGCCGCGCTGGAAGTATCTCACGATCCCCGCGTTCACGGGATTATGAAGCGCTTCATGACCTTCTCCCGAATGGAAGTAGGCGCCATAAAAGTATCTTTTATCTGTCGTCGGAAGAATATCCCTTGTAAAGAAGTCTCCATACGAGCTTCTTAACCATCCAGAATTCCCGGAAGGGACGGAGTCCAAGCCTTGCTTATTATCGAACCCCATGTTCTTCCAGGCCTCTTCAGAAGAAAGCGTTATTTGATTAGTGGGAAATAAATCAATAGGAAAGCCGTTAACTTTATTTTCGAAATATCTTGTTCTGATTCTCTTTTCTTTTTCTTTTATAAAATTATCGTACCAATCGGCATTGATCAAATCATAATCACTGCCTACGGCAATGTGCATAGTGTACTTCATTAAAACTTCATCATACGCTTCCAACTCCGCCTTACCAGTAAGAGTCTCTCTAGCTTCTTTATCAAAGTTATTCCAATAATCCGCGGTAAGAGCAAAATTGTTTTCAGAAGAAAATTTAGCGCCAATGACCGGACGCCTGTTCTTATTAAAGGTACTTAACATTATGAACGCATTGTGCCCTCCGCTAATGAAGTTGTGGATGTTGTGAAATACCCTATCGAAGTCCCTTTTTAATCCAGATAATAGCTCGGAGAATTTATTATTATCAACTAGCGGCTTCAATCGGTTGTCCACAATTACGCCAGAATAGTTCCCCCAAAGAAAAAAAGCTTTATTCGAGGCGTAGAAATCTGCAAATTTTTCTTCTTGATTAGCTATAGATAAAAGATTATCGTATTCAGAATTAAGCGATGTAGATGATCCGGGATCCAAGAGGTCCAGAATGTCGTCCTCGCCTTCTTCGAAGAGGGTTCCCGTGGGAACTGTTTCTGCGGACTGGTTTGGAAAATCGGCGACGATCTCTCCATTCCGTCCGGTCTGTATGAAATCAATTTTTTTACAAGCGTTTTGGAATCTTGTTCCGTAAAACCCGAATCTTTTAATCGTTGAATAATACGGAACGTCAAAATAATCAGAAGGGCAAGCTTTAATCGTAGTACTTGTCGTCCACGGCAAGAAATCGTTTGTGTCCGCGCATTGCCTATGTTCCCACCAATGCTCTTCTGCGACTTGAGTATCGAATTTACCTTTCCCGACAAGCCTCGGAGCGTCGTCGTGAGAACCCTGAAATGGATAATTCCAATGATTATACCTGAAGTAAAAATGCCACATGTTCCACGCGTCATATCCTCCAAAGTTATATTGATCATTCATCGCCGCGTGGAAACCCTGTGCGGAGCCCAACTGAAGACCTACGAAGCCAATGCCTGGAAGGGTATTTGTCTCTAGCGACCGAGCCTTGCAAAGAGTATTATTTAATTTATCGTGGTTTGGCTTCGAGGGTATTATAGGAATCGGGTGTTTTTTTGCGTCTATTCTATAATAGTACCTGTACCCGCCTTCAGGAAGCTGCGGATCACGAACGCTAATTAAATCCCACGGAGAGATCTTAGCGTGAAATATGTTCTTTGTGTCTATGGATGCCGGTATTGGATTGTCGTTATAAAAATTTCCGCCTATTCCCCCGCCCTCTCCCGAAGGCCCGTGCATCATGGTGCCAGCGGAGAGAGCCATTGTTACTGACGAGTAGAAGGGGTGTCGTGGGAGAATCTCCGGAGGACATTCTTCGCTGGGTTCAAAGATGGGTCGGAAACCCATATTTGCAGTCAAAGAATTTACTCTATTTTGGGTGGTAATCATCCCAAATAATTGAAAATCTTCTTGCGGGTTGTATGGGCACGGACCACTACTGGTAGGTTTAGAAATTGAACTTATCGTGTCGGTAATTACCTCTATGGTCGGAGTTTCTCCAAAGGGCGGAGAATAATAACCTACCGGATGAAAAGCTTGATGGAAATTATAATCAGCCAGGATGCCCATTTTTCTATCGGTGGTCGGCCGGTACGTCATCGCGGATACTCCATGCGGTAGGAACGGTAACTGATCGATGCCCAGGTATCCATGATACGTCTCCCTGTTTAGGGCGTGATAGTCTGCGGACAGCACAAAACTTTCGAAGTCTTTTAGTCCGGAGGGTATAGAGGATAGGATGGAATCTATGGGGACGGCTACAGAAAGCGTGCCCGTCACATGGAGGACATGCGTACCCGTATAGACTAAATCATTGATAACTTCATCTGCGACACTTATGCTCGGGGACTTCATTTTTCTGGCCTTTTACCTGTTTTAAAAATACATTTGACAACGCCATCAACCTTTGGTATATTACACAATATGATACACTTTTACAAACCGAATCCCAAAATAACTGGCAGCGCGTGTTCCTTCTGGCATAGCGATAAAGATGGCAATTTTTTCGCTACTTTGCTTAAACAAGCGGGGTGGAACGAGAAGGCTAAAACCGGCTCATTCGTGCAGAACAAGAATGACCCGACGAAGAAGATTACAGTCAAATTAAATCGGACAGAAATAGCCGCAATA
>SICR01000022.1 GCA_009691335.1 Candidatus Zambryskiibacteriota bacterium | reverse complement strand
GTGCCGGAGAGAGGACTCGAACCTCCACCCCTTTCGGAACACGATTTTGAGTCGTGCGCGTCTACCATTCCGCCACTCCGGCTTATAGAAACAAAGACAATTTACAATAAAAATGGTATTTATACAAAGATGAAATCCAAGGTTTTAGTCATAGTCGGCCCAACGGCTTCTGGGAAAAGCGACCTGGCCGTCAAATTAGCAAAGAAATTCAAGGGAGAAATAATCTCCGCTGATTCGCGCCAGGTCTATAAGGGTCTCGATATCGGGACGGGCAAGATTACCAAGAAAGAAATGCGAGGTATTCCCCACCACCTTCTAGATGTGGCCAACCCGAAGGAGCGATTCTCCGCCAGCGATTTCATTAAAAAAGCCCAACAAGCTATCACTACGATACATCGGGGTGGTCATATTCCTATCGTCGTAGGCGGTACAGGATTCTATATCGACACTCTGAGCGGCGTGGTAACCATCCCAAACGTACCCCCGAATAAAAAGTTGAGGGCAAAACTAGGTAAAAAGTCTAATGCAACTCTATTCAAACTATTGAGAAAGAAGGATTTAAAAAGGGCTAGAACTATTGACAACAGCAATAAGGTCCGCCTGATAAGAGCACTTGAAATTGTAGAAACTCTAGGCAAAGTACCACCGCGTCAACCTGTCACGTCGACACAGCGATTTATTTATGTAGGACTGAAACCAAGTGATTTGGACAAGAGAATTCATAAAAGATTATTAGACAGAATTGACGGGATCATAATAGAAGCTAAAAGATTAAAGCAGAACGGGCTTTCCTACAAACGCATGTATGAACTTGGTCTCGAATACAGATATGTAGCGCTTCATCTTCAAAAAAAGATTTCTAAAGAAGAAATGATAGGTAAACTCAATACCGCTATCCGTCAATACGCCAAACGCCAGATGACTTGGTTCAAGAGGAACAAAAAGATAAAGTGGTTTAAGTCGGAAGAATATAAGGAGATAGAAAAGTACGCTCTCAATATGCTACGATAGCAAGGTTCAGGGCGATTAGTTAAGTGGCATAACTGCGGCCTCCAAATCCGCTGTCCGAGGTTCGATTCCTCGATCGCCCGCCATAGTAGAGATTAAATCGGATTCCGGCAGGTTGGACTTGGCCTGATGTATAAAATACCAAGGATTTTGCGGGGCCCCGCGCGCTTCGCGCGAGTGGAGTGTGAGGTTCGAGCCAAAGATTTTCTGGAGGAGTGATTTTCTGGAGGGGAGGTCGTTCGATTGGGCGGCTTCTGCAAGGCCAGAAGCCACAATTAGCCATTCTCGCATCGGTTCGAGCCACCTGGCGGCGTCTCGTTCAAGCAGGAGGACTTGTTCCTCTAAAGACCTCTTTTCAGACATTAGAGCGCGCTTCCTATTGAGGTACTCCTCGCGCTCTATGTCTTGTTCTACAAAGAGGTCTGTAATGCGGGCAATCTTGGAGTTTATCTCCGCTATATCAGCCCGCAGAGCTTGGACAGACGACGCCGCGGAGAGAGTGATTTCCGTCTCGTCTTTGTCTAACATCTTATTCAACTCTTTAGCCCACTCACTCGGCAATACTAGCTCTGATAGTATTGCCGAAAGTTGGGAATCTAGAAGTTCTTCTCGTAAATAAGACTGGCTACATTCTCCTTTCTTTTTAGTGCATCTGTAGTAAGTGTAATGATGGACATTGCCATTCTGTTGGCGTTTTGTTCGTACTTCAGCGGTAATGCCACATCCACATTCTCCGCAGCAAAGTAAGCCGCAATAAGCCTGTGGCTCATTCTTAACCTTTCTAACTTTTCCTCTGATTTTTAATACTTCTTGAGCTCTATCGAATAACTTTTTAGGAATAAGCGGAGTATGCTTACCTTCGTAAATCTCCCCGGCATATTTGAATTGTCCGAAGTAGAATGGATTCGAGAGCATCCATTTTATTTTATCTAGCTTGTAGGGTCTACCTCCTTCGCTACTCCATTTCTTTGATGGTCTGGACCAGATACCTTTCTGAAATAAAAAGTTAGATATATCTTCCAGTCTATAATTTCCTTTCGCATACATTTCAAATGCTTTGCGGATTATTGGTCCTCTTTTTCTATCGATAACTATGTTTCTAGCTCTAGGGTCGTTTAGGTAGCCTATGGGAGCAACGCTTGGATAAATTCCGGTTCTGGCTTTTGCACGCAGTCCGCGTTTGGTGTTCTGACTCAAATCCCTGATGTATTGGTTGGCCATTCCAAATTCCACAGACATAATGAGAACATTATCTTGTGGAAGATAGACCCTGTCGTGAGTTACAACTTTCTGAATAATATTCTGCTGAAGAAGCCAACTAATTCTTCCGCTATCTACTGGATTACGAGAAAGTCTGTCTATTTTCCAGCAGATAATTCCTTGCACTTCTCCTTTTTCTAACTGGCAGAGCATTTCTTCAAAGATAATGCGGCCAGGCTTTTTAGCGCTTCGCTTTTCAATAAATTCTTCAACGATTTCCAATTCATCACGTTTCGCAATAACCCTCAATTCTGAAAGCTGTGCTTCAATAGAAAGCACTTGCTTGTCCTCAACATCGGTACTTTTACGAGCATAGAGAAAATACTTCATGTAGTTAATCATAACCCAATTTTTGATATACTTTCGATACCACTATGGTTAATAAGAATCTATTACTACCTAGAGAAAAATATGCTGAAGTAAGCCAGCAATACGGTCCAAGCCCTTTTACCTTTGAAATCAAGAATGAGAAGCAAGTTTTATTTTACTTTGCCGCTAATCATTCTCACGATTCTAATAATCACCAGTATCCGATATTAAGAGAATATTGGGACAGATTTCTTAAAGCCACAGAAGGGAAAGAGAAGGTTGTTTTAGTTGAAGGTGGTGTTCGCAGGATTGAGAAAGACGAGGAGGTAGCCGTAAGGCGAGGCTCCGAGGGAAGTTTGATAACTTTCTTGGCTAATAAAGCTAATGTTCCCGTAATATCGCCGGATCCGAGTCTTGAAAAACTGGCCGAACAGTTTCCAGATGTTTCAAAAGAGGAAGTTCTTTTAATGAGGTTTATCAACAAAGTAGACAGCTTCCAGCGTCACAGCTTATCAGGTACTTTTGAAGACGTTATGGAAGATTGGTGTAAGCAAAGGAGAGGGATGGAAACTTGGAAAGATATTGATATTTCTTTGCCTAACATGGAGGAAATATATAAGAGGGTTTTAGGCAAGGATTTTGATTTAAAAGACAATATGAACCAATTGGCAGATCCGAACAAGACTGGAACACGAATGAACGAAGTTGCCACCCTTCTAACTGACGCTCGCGAGATAAGTATAGTTTCAGAAATAGAAAGATGTTGGAAAGAAGGAAAGAGTATTTTTGCTATTTTTGGTAGCGGACATCTTATTGCTCAAAGACCAGCGTTGGAAAAGCTTTTGATTTGATACTATTTATAAATAGGGAGCTTCGCATCGCGAAGAACGTGCGCGCACGGGCGGGTGGGGCAAGCACATATAAATAAGTACGACCTCCCCGAACCCTTGTATTAAAATCTACCCTCCAGAAAATCTTTTGGCTTTGAATTTTATGAACCTCACACTCCACTCGCGCGAAGCGCGCGGGGCCCCGCAAAATCCTTGGTATTTTATACATCAGGCCAAGTCCAACCTGCCGGAATCCGATTTAATCTCTACTATGGCGGCTCTTTACGTTAATGCTCGAACCTATTTTATCAAAGAAGGTTAACTCGCACGCCCTACGGGCGTGCTCGTAGCCTTCGCCCCATCGCTCTCATTCTTTTTAGAGTTGGCGGTGATAAGACTTTTTTGAGAGGTATGAGCGATGGGGCGAGGAAATTTTCCATCAGATTTAATTTCGAACCCCACCCCCCCATAGGGCTAGGATTACCCTCCTACCCCTTTTAAAATGGATACTATATCTGACTGACAGTAGATTGAAGAAATTGATGATGCTTGTCCGCAATATTAATTCTCCAAGGTTCTTTTTCGGCCAGCATATACTGGTATGGCCACATGATTAATTCACAATAAAAGATCATAAACTTATCCCAATCTCTTGGTAATTTTTGCAGAACTACTTCTTCATAACCTCTTATAACTTCGTCGAAGGCTTTCTTTCCTAAAAAGACATAGAAATCCGTAGCGACTCTGTAGATATTTATATTCTTGAACCCATAAAGCCATGCCTCTTTTGGTGCATAAGTATCTATAGGCAAGAATTTACCATCTGCATATATAGCATTGTCTGCATGAACATCAAAGCAAAGACTCATCGACTCTGTGTTATCTAGCTCCTCTTTATGGCTCTCGATAAATTCCTTTACATAAGCTAGGTATTCATCTGCCTCATCCTGGGGAATTTCCTTAACGCTCTTAACCCAAGCAATCATATCGGCATACCTCGACAAGAAATCTTTATAGGCAGTTACATCTACACTTGGTTTAGAAAATGACAATATTCTTTGTCCGAATTGCTTTCCTATCTCATAACAATCCTCAATACCTATTTTTCCGTCTACCAACTTTTTTATCACTTGATTAGACATATCTATGGAGTTCATAATCATTACCAGTTCTTCTGAAGAATCATCCGGATCAACAAGCGAGAGCTTATCGTCCTGTTTAGCAAGACCCTTGAGTTCAATATAGATCTCTGGACTCAAGCGGTGATTCCAATCAAAGTCTTTACGAGTGAAGTTGAACCTGTTTTCTTTGTTGGATAAATCATTAAAGTTTTCATTGAAAAATTGGCTGTCAGATTTATAAATCTTGTAGGCTTTGTCTGGAAAGACAAAAATATTTGAGATAGCAGTAACTACATGTTTAGGCTGACCCTCTTCTAAGCCCGATATGTTGCCACTTAAGAAAGCTTCTGTTGGATTCATGGTTTCAGTATATACAAAAAGGGACCCGCCGACACGAGGTCATTGGGTCCCAGATTCCGCCGACTTTCACCGGCAGAGGTGTACGATCTCGACGAGCTGATCATGGATCAGACCATTCGAGATGATGTGGCCATCGGTTTCGCCCTTCGGGCCGTAGTGCAGAGTGTTGCCGTGAATGTCAGTGGCTCGGCCACCGGCTTCCTCGACAATGAGTTGCATTGCGGGTGTTTCCAGGCTGTGACGACCCGGGAAGATCGAAGCGTCATACTCCCCGCTACCGACCAGTCCACCGAAGATGGCGACCGATAGGTAGTTTCCCCAGAGGACTCCTTCGTCCATCAGCTTCGTGGCGACGAGCGACAGATTGTAGTCTGCCTTCGCCCACCAGATCAGCGAGATGTTCGAGCGACGGAGCCCTCCGTGAGCGGACACCTTCATCAGCCACACACCATTGCTGTCGGTCAGAACCGCTCCGTTGCCTTTGACAGCAGTCCAGGTGCGATTCATGAACGGGTCGTGGATGAGGGCGACGAGAGGTTCATCGCCACGCAGCACCGAGATGCAGAACGTGGAGATGGGAAGCCCTCGCGAGAACGGGATGGTCCCGTCCACCGGATCGCATACGATGCGATATTCGGCGCCGTCGACATGCTGGTCGCCTTCTTCGCCCAGAACCGCGACGTGCGGGTAGTCATTGACGATGGACTCGAGTACCAACGTGTTGATTGCGGTGTCGGTCTCGGTTAGCGGTGTGCCGTCATCCTTGCAGGGACGCGACATGCCGCACTTGAAGTTGTTACGCATGATCCCAGCCGCCTTACTGGCCAGCTGGCCCAGGTATCCAACGTTGGGGTAGTGCGAACTTGTGTGCACGGTGCGCTCCTCAGGAATTAGGCATGATTGCCAGGTCTTATACAAGTATAGCACTTTTAGCTTGACTTGTCAAACTTGTTCGTGGTATGCTTAAAAACGGAAGGGCGAGGTAACTTTGCCTCGTCAAAGGAGGTCGAATGAGAAAAATGGCCATGTTTAGTCTGCTCGTGGCACTGGTGTTGTCTTCTGCTTGCGCGGCTCGACAGGGCATCACCCCGATCAGCTCAAACTTGCAGGGAGCGTACGAGGCTGTCGGCGTTGCTGATTACCGAACGACTCCGTTCGAGACGGCGATGCTGTCAGCGACCAACCAGGCGCGTGAGAGCCTGGCCCGACAGATCTGCGGCAACGGCGTGAACGCCGGCGAGGTCATGTTCTTCGGAGTGACTCTCGCCAGTGAGACGGAGACGCTCGAAGCGGAGAAGAGTCTGCGTGTCCGCCTCTACCTTAACAAGACCGAGGTAGACGAGAACGTCAAGTCGATCTGCCGGAGTTGACTAAGTAGCCCGCGAAGAGCCGCGTCACCAACGCACTCGACGCGGGCTCTTCATTTTTATTGCTATAATTTATCTATGCTTACCCCAGAACAGGAAAAGTGGATAGATTCTCTTTCAGACAGGATAATAAAAATCGTTCCTTACGATCCCATGGCCGAAGAGCTTTTTGATATAGTGAAAGAAAAGATATTTTCAGTCTTAGGCAGAGATGTAAAGGTCGAGCATGGCGGGTCAACGATATTTGGCATTGCCGGACAGGACGAGGTGGATGTTTCTATCGTAGCGGATAAAGAAAAGTTCGCAGAGTATATTCCCAAACTTGAAACTATATTCGGACCCGTCCG
>SICR01000021.1 GCA_009691335.1 Candidatus Zambryskiibacteriota bacterium | reverse complement strand
TGCTTCCGCAAAACCGAGTCCATTGTTTAGAGCGTACGAGGTAGTTTCGAGCCACCACGCACGCGGAGCGTGCGATTAGTCGGCATCAGGATTTTGTTCGTAATAGGTTCGGACTTTGTTAATGACACACCACAAAACGTCCCACGTTTTGTGGACACTATACCAAATTCTTCGAACCTACTACACAGCTACATTTTTGAGTGGAGTGAAGCCGTGAAGGAAGTCTCGGATAAGGATGATGGTATTGAATCTAAAGGAGATGTTTAACTTCTTCTTATCACAAAGTGGTATTTGAACCCTGTATTAGTATTAATTATATCCCGGTCGCCAAATTAAAAGGGCCCCACGATATTTTGTGAGGCCCTTAGAAACAGGATGCGCTTAGGTTGCTTTCTCGAGGAGCGCCGCGCGGCACGTTTTGTTGCGAACTGGTTGCCAGAACACGCGAGTCTGTTGAATCCACCGCCCATCGTTGTGAAGTTCGTTGAGATAGTGCAGATACGGAACCTCGCGCTCACGCCCGGGCTCCCGAACCTGAGCACTACCCCAAAGACAAGGCTGGAGATACTTCACGATGTTGGGGCAAGTCTCCGGGTTTCGAAGCCATTCCTTGACCATCTCGCTCTCGAGACTGAGTGCGCGGCTGATGAGGCCGGTTTCCTTGAGATGTTGTTCAAGGAGATCCCCGTCCACATAGCCGTGGAATATTCCCTCGTGAGTCCCGGGAACCTCCTTCTGCTTCTCGTGATAGAAGAATTCGAAGGGATCCTCGGGCGGCGGTGGTGGCACCAGACCAGAGAGAAACTTCTTGAGCCCCTCTGGGTTCTGAATCCAACCCTGCATGATGTCTTCCGACATCTCGCGAGGTAGATTCTCGAGAATCCTTGAGATGAGCTTGCACGTCTGCTTGTCAATCATGGCGGTTTTTCCTTTCGGGGTTTCGCCATTTACTTGCCGTAGCAATGGGATTATCGCTAAAGCACCTGAATATGATACCACGAGAACGCTTGACAAGTCAAGTGCTTCGTGCTAAAATGGGAAGTAGAGTAATTAAGCTCTTTTCAGGAGTGTTTGCCGATGATTACAGCCAGGTCGAGACAGTTTGCGGAATTCCTTGTCCAGGGTGAAGCAGTAGTTGCGATCCTCACCCCACGTGAGGAAAAGGTCGCGAGAATGCTGGCTGAAGGCAAGACCTACGATCAGATCGGCGAGGAGTTCGCGGTCACCAAGCACAGGGTCAAGCAGATCGCCGACAAGGCGCAACGTAAGATCAAGGGCCGGGAACGCGACACGCAGAGGAAGATCGAGTACGACCGCTACATCGAGGAATGCAAAGGCAAGCCGCTGGAAGAAATTCCGGTGAGTAAGCTCTTCAGTGTTCGCCTGATGAACGCGCTCTACAATGCGAAGATCAGGACCGCTGCCGATCTCGTTAAGAAACGTTTCGATCTCGGACGCGCTCGCGGCCTCGGCTCGAAGTTCTTCGAAGAGATCGATGAAGTGCTTCGTCGGCTCAGCCAGGAAGACACGCTGAAAGAAGTTGCTCAGCTGGTCGAGGAGTGTGGCGGAGAACCAGAGCGCAAGGTCACGGTTGAACAGCGGCTCCGAAAGGACTTCGTGCCGTTCTACATCGTGACCGAGGAGGGATATAGCAACAATAGTGCTTGTCTCTCATCGTTCAGTCTTTCGGCCGAACGTCGTCTCAACGGCACCGATGGGATGCGTCTTGTCACTCTCGAGGAAATCGAGGACGAGTACGGTGCGGTGGAGGCCCAGGCGTTCAAGCTCGACGCTGTCCGATGGCCGGAGTCAGAATGGTCGGAGCAGATCTTCGCCATGATCATCTGGACCGAGACGTCCATCGTCATCATCGGGTCGAATGAGCGCTGGGAGTGGTTGCAGAACTTCCCGCGCCATCCGGCTGGATACGACAACTGGTAATTTAGAAATACTCAAAGAAAGGAGGTGAGTTCTTACACACGGGCGCCGCAAGTAACATCGCGGCGCTTTTCGTTTATCTAAAATTTAAGCGGAACCAGCTAGGTTCAGCCTTTTATTCGAATATCTCCGAAAAAATCGGCTAGTCTATAGTGTTAGGAGCATCGTATAATAGCTACTGACAGCATCGTAAATTGCAGAAAAATTTCAAACCTGCAAACGATACCGTTTCCCTAGAACCTCTTTCCCGCGGTGGATGTTAATCCAACCACCCCCCACCTTTACAAAAAACTAAATAAGGAATATAATATCCATATACAGATTGCTGGGCACTTTCGTCCAGCCAGACATTCTAGAGAGCAGGTTCGCTATTTCTTCATAAAGACCTTCACGAAGCGCAGATTTCTGTGTCTTTTTGTTTTTATTAGCTAACCAAACTCACAATGGAGCACAAATTAATAGCCAATCTAACCCCCGTAGCATCTCTATGGGCAGATGGCTTGAATTACATTCTTGTTATTAGAAGTCACCCCGCCCAGCTTATTAAGAATGGGAGGCCTTCTTACCACTCAACACTTGAAGCTTGCTTTCAGTACTACTTCGAATATCAGCTTAGATTTAACCTAGCAGACGGCAAAGATAAGACCATCGAACAGATCCTCGAAATCATTAAAACTACAAGAATGGAGATTAAGCAGATAATCAGTCCATTCGAAGAGATCATTACACCCCAGCATAAGCCAGTAGAGCCTAGTAAATAAGGCCCTCTAGTACAAATACGATATTAACCACTAGTGGACCCATTAGAGGCCCCCTTACCAATTAACGCTCGGGGGAGCGCTAAGGCAGCAGTAGACAGCTCAGAAAAACTTAAAAAACTAAATCTAAATGAGGAAGAAGCGAGAAATCTCGTAGAGGTTGTTGATGCAATTATCGATAACCGCCTTGATTCATTACTAATCGACTAAAACTATGAAAAAGAAAAAAGCACCAGTAGTTCTAGATTACAAATTCGCCCTAATCTATTGCCGCGTCAGTTCGGAAAAGCAGAAAAACGAGGGTGGTGGTCTAGAAAGCCAAGAACATAGATGTAGAGAGTATGCTCGCTCGCACAGATATGAGGTAGAAAAAGTCTTCAAGGATACATGGAGCGGAGGAGGTAGCTTTCTGGACAGACCAGCCATGGCCGAACTCTTGGCCTATGTGGACAAGTACCCTCTGAAGAACTTTGTTGTAATCTTTGACGATTTAAGCAGATTTGCCCGTGATCTAGGCGCGCACTTGAAGCTTCGACAAGAATTCGGAGACAGAAACATAAAAATCGAGTGTCCCAACTTCACTTTCGAAGATACCCCAGAGGGTGAGCTTGTCGAGAACATCATGGCATCTCAGAATCAGTATCATCGAAAGAGTAATAGACGGCAGGTCATACAGAAGATGAAAGCTAGATTAGAAAGAGGTTATTGGACCTTCAATTACGTCCCCGGCTACGAAATGGTAAAAGACTCCATTCACGGCAAGATACTGATACCAAAATATCCAGAGGCACGAATCATTAAAGAAGCACTGCAGGGTTTTGCTTCTGGCAGATTCCAAAATCAAGTAGATGTTTCCAGATTCCTAAAGTCAAAAGGCTTCTTCAAAAAGAAAGGCTCTTACCACTATACTGCTACCAAGCAAATGCTTCAGCGCGTAGAGTATGCGGGTTATGTTGAATTTCCTGCTTGGGAAATATCTAGGCGCAAGGGCCATCATGAAGCTCTAATCTCTTTGGAAACTTTTAACAAGATCCAAGAAAGATTGAGTGGCAAGGTCATGCTTAAGTACAGAGCAGACATAGATCAAGACTTCCCATTAAGAGGATTTGTGCTTTGTCATGGTTGTGGTAAAGACCTTACAGCTAGCTGGTCAAAAGGCAGACACAATAGATTCCCTTACTATCATTGTGCAAGGATTGATTGCCCACTTAAATACCAGAGTATTCCCAGAAAGGATCTAGAGGATGCCGTTAAATTGATCTTTCAGAATCTAATTCCTAAATCGGAGTTTCTTGAGTATGTGAAAGCCAGACTTGTGGAGAAGTGGGATAACGCCCAGCAGAGCGTAGATTCAGCCAGAAGGAGCGTGGAAGTCTCCATAATCAAGATAAAGTCCCGTATTCAAGCTTTGGTCGAGATGATAGATGTAAACAAGCCCAGAGCCGTGCTTGAGGCTTACGAGAAACAAATTGAAGAACTTAGCCAACAAGAACTTCTAGAGAGGGATAAACTAGCTAGGATTTCAGACCAAAAAATCAATTTTGGAACCGCCCTATCTGCCATCATGGAAGTTCTAGAAAATCCTTATGCTTATTGGGATAAAGGAAGTCTTGCTCAAAGGCGCTTGCTACTCCAAATGGTCTTTAGCGAGAAAATCTCTTACAGCAGAGAAAAAGGTCTTGGAACCGCTACTCTACAGCTACCGATAAAGGTATTCGGGCAAATTACTACTTCAAACTCAGACGATGTGGACCCTACCGGATTCGAACCGGTGACCTCCTCATTGCAAATGAGGCGCTCTACCAACTAAGCTAAGGGCCCAAGGACAACATATTAACAGAAAACAGAGGTCTGTGAAATACTTCGTTTGGTCGAACTTGGACGCCTTTTAGAGTATAATTGATACATTATGAGAAATAATAATATCGTTTCCGTATCTTCGGGAGTGTTTTTGATAGTGGGTGTTGTGCATGGACTCCGACTCATCTACAGATGGGATGTTCAAATTGGTAACTTCTCTGCTCCTATGTGGGCGAGTGTGGTTGCGCTTATGATAGCTTCCTGCCTTTCTTTCCAGAACTTTCGCCTGGCGAAAAGAGGGTGATTACTAGCCTAAGTATCAGCAATATTTAATGTATTTATGCCTGCTTTTCTAGATCCATTAATGTTGATAAAAACTTTCGGATATATCGGTCTCTTCGTTATCGTCTTCGCTGAGTCTGGAATCTTGCTTGGATTTTTCCTACCCGGGGACAGTCTTTTGTTTGCCGCAGGGTTTCTGGCATCGCAGGATTACTTGGATATAAAAGTAATATTGCCTCTCTTGTTTCTGGCGGCTTTTGTGGGAGATTCCTTCGGATATTTTCTAGGTGCTAAAATTGGTCCGAAGATTTTCTCAAGGCCTAAATCATTTTGGTTTAATCCAGAGAATGTAGAGAAGACGCGCAAATTCTTCAACTATTACGGAGCTAAAGCCGTTGTCCTGGCACGCTTCATCCCTGTCGTGAGAACCTTCGTACCTGTCATGGCTGGAGTGGGGGAGATGAAGTATTCGCATTTCCTACGCTACAACTTCATCGGGGCTTTACTCTGGGTAGTTGGCATAACTCTTCTGGGTTATCTCTTCGGCAACACTATACCCGACGCGGATAAGTATCTTCTGCCGGTAATTCTACTTATCGTTGTTGTTTCTTTTCTCCCACCACTCTGGCATTTCTATAAGAGAAAGAAAGTCTAAAGAGTCAAAGCTCTTGTAGTACTAGCTCTTTGTGGGGCTGGCTTTTTTTCTTAAATATGGTATTTGTTAAATATAGCCATAAATTCATAAAATCAATCACATGGAAAAAGTAATGGGATATTGTGTTAAGTGCAGAGATAAGGCTGGCCGAGAAATGAAGGGTGTCAGCGTCGTGGAGATCAAGCCGGGCCGCTTTGCCGCCAAGGGAACTTGTACGGTCTGTGAGACAGGGATGTATAAAATCCTCAGCAAGGACAACGCCGATAAGCTCAAGAAAGCAATTTAGTCTACCCGACATCAATCAAAAAGACCTCGACTTTTGTTGGGGCTTTTTGATGTTAAAATAACTTAAGTAAATCATTTATTAAAATGCTTGAGGCAATTTCAGCTCTACTTATATTGGTCTTGACCTTCTTTGCTCAGGTTGGGAGTCAGCTAGGCCTTGGGGTCGACAAGCCCATTCCTCCCTGTACAGAACCTATATCCTATGTCATAGGTAGTTTTGATAGACGTTTCAATTTGAGCCAGAGAGACTTCCTCTCTGCTCTTTCCGATGCTGAGAAGATGTGGGAGGAATCTCTCATGAGTGAGGGGTTGTCGTCGACCAAGGAATTGTTTACCTATTCTCCAGAGACAGGAGAGCTGGGTATCAATCTTATTTATGACTACAGGCAACAAGTGACTGAAGAGTTGGGGGAGATAAAGGGCGTGGTCAGAGAAGATGAATCCAACTATCATGTGCTTGAGACGCAGTATCTTCAGTTGAAGTCTAAGTATGTGGAACTCAAGAGTGTATATGACGGTAAGGTCGCTATCTTGAATGCGCATCAGTCTAGTTATGAACAGGGTGTAGGAAATTGGAATAATAGCAAGCGTGATAACAAATCGGAATTCAACAACCTTGAAGCTGAGCGTTTGGCTTTGCAAATAGAAATCGCGGGATTGAAGTCTCTTGAGTCAGAGCACAATAGCCTTGTCAGAGATATAAACATGATGGTAGGCAGGCTTAACCAACTTTCTCGCGAACTCAATCTCAATGTTGAGGAATACAATACTATTGGTGCTTCCCGTGGAGACACCTTCGCTGGAGGGATATACACTAGCGATGAGAGTGGTGTGCGCATAGATATATTCGAGTTCTCTAATCACGATAAGTTGGTCAGAGTCTTGGCCCATGAGTTGGGACACGCGCTAGGGCTTGAGCATGTCGATGACCCGCAGGCTATCATGTACAAGCTCAATGAAGGAGAAGCGGAAGATCTCACACAAAGTGATTTAGAAGCTCTAAAATCACTTTGTGCAATAGAATAAAGAATTGTGAATTAGGGTTTTAAATCATTATTCATAAT
>SICR01000020.1 GCA_009691335.1 Candidatus Zambryskiibacteriota bacterium | reverse complement strand
TTTTATTCTGGTTCGAATACCGTAGCCGCGGTCCAGAGTATATTCGGTCGCGGTGGTAATGATGTGGCTGATCTTACGTTTGCAACACGAGGAAGTAGTCAGGTATTGACCACCCGAATGATCATTAACTCCGCCGGCAACGTCGGCATCGGTGATACGACTCCAGATGCTTTACTTGATGTTGCTGGCATTATTCAACTAGACAGTGACATAGTATTTACAGGCAACTCAAACATCCGTCGCAACACGAGCGATGGGAGTGATGACGGGTACATTCTTATTTCTGGTGGCGGAAACCCAACTCAGTCACGAGGTGCTTTTATTCAGCTTAGTGGCAATGAAAGCGGGTCTGTTGGGACCGCCTATATGTACCCAGGTAATCACGCAGGATCAGATGTCATCCTCGCGCGCTCTGATGGAACAGGGATTTTAGTAGTAGATGGGGCCACTGGTAATGTCGGTATGGGAGCAGGTAGTAGTCCAACATATACTCTCCAAGTTAATGGTCAGCCGGCAGCCAATGGTTACACCGCTTGGACCAACTACTCCGATATTCGCTTGAAAGAAAATATTAACGATTTAGTTACGGATAATTCTTCGGTGTTAGCTAAAATAGCCCAGATTCGTCCAGTCACTTACAATTACAACTCTCTTACTGGCTATGATGAAGCCACCCGCTCCCGCCGTATCTCTGGTTTTATTGCCCAAGAACTCCAGACAGTCTTTCCTGAAATGGTTGGTACGACGACCATCAATGGTACTCAATATTTTGACACTAATCTTTCTGATATGCCATTGTATCTCGTAAAAGGAGTACAAGAATTAAATCTAAACCTAGAAGGCATCGCAGGCACAGCAACTCCTCTACCCGGTTCGGCATCAGAATCATTTGTAACTAATTTCTTCACAAATCTATTTTCCAAAATCACTACGTGGCTCGCGGATGCGGGGAATGGGATAGCTAAGATATTTACGGGAGAAGTAGAAACCAAGCTTCTGTGTATAGCTGACGACGCTGGAAATAAGACTTGCTTAGACAAAGTGAAAATTGATTTGGTATTAGCAAATGCTGGTACCAGCGGGACGGCAGTGTCCGGCGGTTCGGAATCATCGACCACTGACGACGAACAGCCGACGGCCGAAGAAGAAACCGCCTCAAGTACTGAGGAAGTCATAACGGAAGAACCGCCGGCAGAGGAGCCAGTTTCGGCAGAACCGCAGCCATAACGAAAGCCGCCACTTGCGTGGTGGCTTCGTTTCTAGGCTCCTAAGGTTCGAAAGCCAGACTCAGACTTGGTATGTATATAGACTATCAAATGCCCAAATTCTGTGTCTGAGTCCGGTCCAACCTACTGGCTGTTAACAATTGTAGCAGTAAGCGGAGAAATAAAGAAAAGGCCCCATGAGGACGGAACCTCATAGGGTGATCTTTTCCATTGGTGATACATATTTTTATGGATATGGACACACACAGAGAATTATATTGAGTGATTTTTAAAATATATTAAATCTATGATTCATTAGTTACCTTTGACCTTAAGTTTCGTCTGTCTGTTTTTGTCTAGTTTTGGTAGATGGAGGATGAGTACGCCGTGCTTTTCGACCGCTTCGGCTTCGTCTACGCTTATCTCCTCTGGTAGAGAAATAGTTCTAGAGAATGAACCCCAATAAAGTTCGCGGTGGATATAGTCATCGTCGGTTGATGTGCGTTCTTCGCTACGCTCGCCATAGATAGTGACGGAATCTCGTGTGATCTGGACATCGATATCTTCTGGCCTGACCCCGGCGACCATGGTCTTGACCACGATTTCAGATGACGTCTGGTAAACATCCACTGTCAGCTGAGCGTCTTCCTCGCTCTCTTCAAAAATATTTGACTCACCATTACCAGACACTTTTGCAGACCGGCTTTCGCCCTCCTCTTCGTCTTCGTCGAGTCGCACTGCACCAGTTATTCTTTCAAAAAAGCTTCTTTTGTTTTTCATCCCGTGCGAAATTAATGATTAATCTAAATCCAGTAAAGAAATATTAAATCTATTTCGTGCGGGATTTATAGTGATTTAATTATACCTCAATACGTTTTTGGTGCAATGGTTTTAATTTTCTCAAAGGCAAGTAGAAGTATCATTACTCCGAGCCAGACCAGAAGGAATGCCAAAGTGGTGCCCTGACTGCCATTGATAAGGATAAGAATATTGAATAGGAAGTGGAAGAGTACCGCTCCAAGTAAAGCAAGTAATCCTATAGAAATGCGCGCCATTCTAGATCTGTAGAAAGAGATGGACAAGGAGAAGCCGATAATACCAGAAGAGACAACGTGCAAGAGGCTCGCTCCGATGAATCGGAGATTACCAGTGACAACACCCTTCAAGATGTCATTCCCCAAGAGTGGTCCGAATATAAACAAAGCATTCTCTAGTGCCACGAAGCCAAGTGCCGCCGTGATCATATATATCATCGGGTCGATAGGCTCGTTGTCCTCGATTGAGTGAAGTCCGCCGAAGTATCCCGCTGTAAACTTGAATCCTTCCTCAAGGAGTGCCCAGAGAAATACGGAGAGGACTGTTATCCCCGGTATAAGTATCTCAATACCTTTCTGAAATGGAAGCACTAGTACGACGGTAAACATTCCCAAGAGAAATGTCTTCAGGATAAGTCTGTTGGGTTCCGGGTTCTTTCTATCTTCGTGAAGCCAGAAAGCAAGCCAGACAAGAGCTGGCAATACGCCACCCAAAAGAGCGTAGATAATAGTATCTATGTTGGCCATGTTTCTATCATTAACAAACTTTCTTTATTTTTTAATTCTTGCCATATCTCCTCGGTGATAAATGGCATGAAGGGGTGCAGAAGTTTAAGGCAGTTTTGTAGTAAGTAGTAAGTGGTGGGTAGTATAGAAGAATCCTTTTTACTCTCCTCGATTATCTCGTCAGCCAACCTATGCCAAATGTAGGCATAAATCTTCTCTGCCGCCAGATAGAAGCGATAGTTGTCCATGTCTGTAGTCACATCTTTGGCTAGAGCGTTGAACTCTTCTACCAAGCTATTTTTAAGCTCGCCTTCGTTATGTTGAGACATGGTAAATCGTGCGATGTTCCAGAGCTTGTTAGCGAAGTTTTTGTAGCCCTTGACCTTATCTTCTCGCAGAGAGAGGTCTGTAGCGGGAGTATTGCCAACCACCAAGGCCATGCGTAGGGCGTCCGTACCGTATTTCTCTGTCAGAGTAGTGGGGTTTATAACATTGCCTTTGGATTTACTCATTTTCTTACCATGGGCATCATTGACCATCCCATTGAGATAAATGGTGTGGAAAGGATCTTTGCCAGAAAGATAAAGACCAAATATGACCATTCTCGGTATCCATTTGAATATCAGGTCTTGTCCAGTTTCCATTACATCTGTCGGATAATATGTTTTGAAGTCCTTCCCATCTGGATAATCAGTAACAAAGAGTGGCCATTGTCCGCTAGAGAACCAAGTGTCAAAGGTGTCTGGGTCGCGAATATATTTTGCATCACAGAACTTACATATCGGCTCTTCTTCTGAAACAATAATTTCTTTACATTTTGCCATGTCTTTTTCTCTTTCAGTCTTAGGAATACATTTTGGTTCATGGAACCAAGCTGGTATCGGTATACCCCAGACGATCTGGCGGGAGATATTCCAGTCAATCGTATTATTCATCCAATATCTAAATATCTTCTCGTAGTTGTCTGGGATGAATCTGATATTTTTGTTATCTACTGACTCAATAGCCTTCTTTGCTAGAGGTTCCATCTTTACAAACCATTGGTCCTTGATCTGAGGTTCTATGATGGTAGAACATTTGTAGCATCGCTTCACTACATTTTTGTAATTCTCATCTACTTTTAGAAGTAAGCCCTTCTCCTTGAGTCTCTCAACTATTTTGGGCCTAGCATCCTTTATATTCATACCTACAAATTCTCCGGCGATCGGCAGAAGTTTGCCACGCCAATCTATTATCTGTTCGGCATCCAGTCCGTGTCTTTCTCTAATCTCATAATCTATCTGAGAATGCCAAGGAGTAATCGTCATAACGCCGGTACCAAACTCCATATCAGCCGCCTCATCCTTGATAACAGTTGCCATAATAGGCCCGTTTATCCACTCCACCTCAAATGTGTCGCCATGTTTGTATTGACTATATCTTGCATCATCTGGGTGCATGACTACATACTTGTCCGCGAATTTTGTCTCTGGTCGCACTGTACCGATCTCAAACGGTCCGTATTTGAAATAGTAAAAAGGGGTAATTTCTTCAGAAGATTCAGTCTCAACTTCAGAAAGGGAGGTCTGATGCTTAGAACACCAGTTGATAGTCCTCTTGCCTCTATAGATCAAGGAGTCCTCAAACATTTTGACAAAAGTCTTCTGCGTCTTCTTGACAACATCAGGGTCAAGAGTAAATTTCTCTCGTGACCAATCGCAGGATGCGCCAAGTGCTCGGATTTGATTCTCCATGTTGTGTTTGTTCTCCAAAGTGAATTTGTAGATCTCCTTATAGAGCTCTTGTGGATCCATGCCAAACCGTGAACGGCCTTCCTTCTCCAGCTTCTTCTCATATACCACTTGTGTTTCGAAGCCAGCATGGTCGGCTCCGGGTATCCATAGTGCTTTGTATCCACGCATCCTCTTGAATCGGGTGATAATGTCCTCAATCGTTATGACCAAGGAATGCCCAGCGTGTAGGTCGCCATTGGCATTTGGCGGGGGCATTACTATGGTGAAGGGTTTCTCGTGTCTAGGAGGTAGATTATCCGGATTGAAATAACCACTTTTCTCCCAAAGCTCATATATCCTTCCCTCAACTTCTCCGGGATTGTAGGGTTTGAGAAACTTGTCGTTCATACGTATTGATATCATAACATGCTCGTATTGTAGTCATTGAGCGATAAGGGACAAAATCTATAAAGGACATAGAAGTGTCCTTGTTAACCACTATTCATTCTAGTTGTCCTTTATATCTTCAGACAAAGAGGTGGTCCTATTGTACTCGCTGTTTATAGAAAGATTACCTTTAGCAATAAGCGCTGAGTTATCGTTTAGTATTTTAGGCTCACTCTTGACTCTCACATAAGCCGCGATACCTATCATAATAGCGTTGTCTGTTGTGAGTTCTCTAGTTGGTAGGCGTAAGGTTAGGGTGGGGAATTCAGAAGCTAATTTGGCAAAGGCAAGAGATATGAAGGTGTTAGCGGAGACACCACCAGCAATGATTAGAGTTTTTATCGGCGTGTCTAGACTAGATAAAGCCCGGCGGGTTTTCTCTACCAAGACATCTGTCACGGCATCTTCGAATTCTCTGGCTACCATTCTTTTGAATTCATCATCCTCTCTTTTCTCATCACGGAGCTTGTAGAGTACGGCAGTCTTAAGTCCGGAGAATGAGAAGTTTAGATTACCAGAATTTATCATTGGTCGAGGAAACTTTAAGTCAGATTCGAGCTTCTCTGTCCGGGCTTCTTGGGCAAGCTTGGATATTATTGGCCCGCCGGGGTATGAGAGACCAAGCATTCTGGCCACTTTATCAAAGGCTTCGCCGACAGCATCGTCTAATGTCCGGCCTATTATCTCGTAATCTCCAAAATCTCTAATGTGGACAAGTTCGGTGTGTCCGCCGGATATGAGAAGCGCGAGAGCTGGGAGTTCTAGAGGCTTGTCAGCATTATATAAAACAGAGAAGACGTGACCCTCCATGTGATTGACCGGCACTACTGGCTTATTCCACTTTCTCCCCAACTCTTCTGCGAAGGTAATGCCAACCCAAAGCGCCGGTTCCAATCCCGGCCCGGCTGTGACAGCGATAAAATCCACACTTGGAAGTCCAACTTCCAAGTGGGCTTGTTTGAGAGTTTGTTCGAGAAGAATTGGTAAATTCTTCTGATGCTCGCGCTTAGCTAAGTTGGGGTAAACGCCACCATATTGTTCGTGGAGAACAGCTTGAGACAGAAGTGTGTTGCCTAGAACCTTTATCTTGGGCTTGGCTAAGTCGCCATCTATTTCCAATATTGAGACCGCCGTCTCGTCGCAACTGGTTTCTATGGATAGGATTTTCATTTAAGCGCTAAGTTCGAGGCGGTATGAGTCTTCTTCAAAATGCTCTGTAGAAAATTCCATGATCTCTGAGTCTTCCAGTCCTGTAAAACGATGGATTAGGCTGGAAGGAATCTCAACCACGTCTCCCGGCTTCATAATGAGCGTGTTCTTGTTTTCTCCATGAATCAGCTCCATCTGTACCAAGCCCTTTGAGACAAAGAAAGTCTCATGCTTTATTTTATGAAAATGCAAAGAACATCTCCTGTCTTTTTCTAATACAAGAACTTTGCCGCAGTATTTCTCATCGTTATGGATCCATAACTCCTTACCCCAGACTTTAGGAATTATTTTAATGTTAGATAAATTCATGTGATTTTGTCCGTTTCTTCTGATTCCGAATTTTGGCGGAAGAGGTGAGATTTGGTCACAAGTTCTGACCTACTGGTCAGCCTCGCGACCCCGCCTCGCACCGTCGTGCTCCGGCATTCAAATCTCAAGGCGGAAGAGGTGAGATTTGAACTCACGATAGGCTTTCGCCTATGCCGGTTTTCGAAACCGGTGCCTTCAACCACTCAGCCACTCTTCCCATAGGAAGCCGCCATAGGCGGTAAGTGGCTTCGTAGTTCGCTCGGCAAGCTCGCGGTTCGAAGCAAAGCAGTTTGCTTCTCACCCAGCTCAGCCACTCTTCCATGGCCGAAACTATACCATTTTTAGCGAAAAATGGTAAGATAATTAGCGTTTATATGGCCCCATCGTCTATCGGTTAGGACATATCCTTTTCAAGGATAGAAGCGGAGTTCGACTCTCCGTGGGGTCATGATTTACGAAACACGAGCGCCATGAGGCGCCGTTTTCGTACAATGACCCTAAGCAGTGCCGGGGAGCACTGCGGCGGGGAGTCGAAAAGCTTTTGAGCCTAAAATTGATTTTAAGAAAATTTTAGCTAAAAGGTGTACTGATCCTGTAAGGATCGACAGGTGTAATCACGGTCTCCGTGTGGTCACAAAATGGAGTGCTGAACCGAGATAAAGAGATTCCCCTAGGAAGGACCTAGGGGAATATTGAGATAAGACTTATAGGTTATTTAGCAGCGAGGCTTGTATATCTAGACATGATAGAAGCTTCCACTTCCTCTTTATCGCGTCCATATTTAAGAGACGAAAGCGCTTTAGCCGCTTCTACAATTGACTGATCGCCAGTTTGTCTAGGCATCAAGCTGATGTCGAACGGCTCAAC
>SICR01000019.1 GCA_009691335.1 Candidatus Zambryskiibacteriota bacterium | reverse complement strand
ACAGTCTCTATGGCGCAGAGGTTGGTGCGTAAACTTGATACAGAGAAGAAAAAAGAACGTCCTCTGACGGATGAAGAGAAAGTAATGATAAAAAAAGTATTTGAAAATCTGGCCGACAAAAGTTTAATCCCTCAAAATATAGAAGAAGTGTGGGAGCCCTCCCCCACGAGTGCTGACGAGACTGGCTATAAGGGTCGTGTCGGTCTTTATGAGGCGATATTTATGGATGACGAGCTCGCGCACTTCCTGCGCGATAATCCGCCTGAGAATGAAATAGCAAAGGTCGCTACGAAGCAGGGATACCTCACCATGGCGCAAGACGGTATTATAAAAGCCCTTAACGGCATCACCTCCCTCTCCGAAGTCGCCAGCACCGTGGACCTCCCGTGATAAAAACAAAATCCTGTTCATAGTCCTCCAGACAAAACCCACGATAAATCGCGGGGTGGACGAGACACCTGAGGAGCTTCCCAGTGACCAACACCGAAGTGTCGGACCAGAAAGTCCTTGGGGAAACGCCCGAAGCCGTCAAGCCTTGCCTAGAGGAGTATGAACAGGAAATGGAACACTTTCGTCGGAATATTGACCCGAAGGGCAATATTCCGACGCCAAACAATCTATGATAGAATGCTAGCATCACAGTAATTTTATGTCAAGCCCAGCGAATGCCAACCACTCCGTTCCTACATCGCTAGATTCAGCACTACGCCCAGCCAGCTGGGACGAATATGTCGGACAAAAACAGACGAAGGCAAATATTCGCATAGCAATAGACGCTGCGAAAAAGCGCGGAAGTATGCCGGAACACATTCTTTTTTACGGTCCGCCGGGAGTCGGTAAGACGACGCTCGCTCATCTTGTCGCCCATACGCTCGGGTCTCCTCTTAAGAGCACTTCAGGCGTAGCGATAGAGCGCGCTGGCGACCTCGCCGCGATTCTCACCAATCTGGAGCCGAACACTGTACTGTTCATAGATGAAATTCACCGGCTTTCTAGAAAAATAGAAGAGCTCCTCTATCCTGCGCTTGAATCAGGCCACTTGGATTTAGTTTTAGGTAAGGGTCCATCAGCACGCACAGTTGAGCTCGCTCTACCTCCATTCATGCTTGTCGGCGCTACAACGCGAGTTGCCGAACTCTCGGGACCGCTCCGCTCACGCTTCGGCGGTGGTATTTATCAGTTGGACTTTTACAGCTACGGCGATTTGTGCGACATCATACGCCGTTCAGCCAAGCTTTTAAACCTAAACGCTCCGGAAGAAGTCATAGAGCTCATCGCAGAGAGAAGTAGAGCGACTCCGCGCGTCGCGAATGCTCTTCTAAAGCGCATCCGCGACTTCTCCGAAGTACATGAACGCGAGCTCTCTATAGCTCTCTGCGACGAAGCATACAAGCTCTTCGGCATTGATTCGCGAGGCCTTACTAAGGACGATCGTCGATACTTGGAAACGCTTCTTAAGAGTTTCCGTGGCGGGCCAGCAGGTGTCCGCGCTATCGCCTCTTCACTTCATGAGGACCCAGACACTGTTGAGCATGTGTACGAGCCGTATCTTCTTCGTCTCGGTTTCCTGGAACGCTCTCCGCGTGGTCGTATAATTACTCCGAGCGGTCGTACATACCTTGATGTAGAACAGTCGTTGTTCTGAATATGTCTGGGCACATCAAATGGTCACAAATAATAGGTTATGAGAATATTGGCGATTGACCCCGGATACGATCGTCTTGGCATAGCCGTTGTAGAGGGAAACGCATCTCGGCCTACGCTGGTCTGGAGCGATTGTATTCTGCCGGAGAAGGGTGCGCGCGAAGAACGTCTCTCTTGCGTATCAAAAGCAGTTACATCCGCAATTAAAAAATACTCGCCTGACATTCTAGCCATAGAGACGCTTTTTTTCAGTGTGAATAAAAAGACTGCAATCGGAGTCGCGGAAGCACGTGGCGCGATTCTCGCTGCCGCAGGCAATGAATCCGTATCGGTTGTGGAATATTCGCCACAGCAGATAAAGAATGCGGTTACCGGAAACGGTGGTGCGGACAAGGCAGCTGTCGCCAGGATGATCCCAAAGCTCCTCGTCCTTACAGAGAAAAAGCGTTTTGATGACGAACTAGATGCTATCGCTATAGGCATCACTGCGCTTGCCTCCGGACTCTCTCGTAAATAATCCACAACGCATTAATTGTGTGCGTGTTAGCATATGGACGATGAGCGTTAGAAGAAATACTTTTTGGAAGCACATCATAATTGTGTTTGTACTTGCCATTTTAGGGCTTGGGTTCTTCATTCTGGGAGGGATTCTTCTGGTCGTGGCCGTCACTCCAGTACCTGACACTGGCTCGTTTGCTTCAAGACAAATAGACCAGTCAACGAAAATCTATGACCGCACCGGCCAGATACTTCTCTATGATTACAACAGGGACGCAAAACGTGAGGTTGTGTCTATCGCCGAAATATCTCCAAACATTATGAACGCAACAATTGCGATTGAGGATTCAAGTTTTTATAAACACGGAGGTATCCGATTCACATCAATCATACGCGCGATGCTCGCAGACGTTCTTGGGGCTTCTCTTTCACAAGGAGGGTCTACTATTACACAACAGGTCGTCAAAAATACACTATTAACAAGCAGGAAGAGTATTATACGCAAGCTCCATGAGTGGGTTCTCGCTATTAAACTTGAACAGATATATTCCAAGGAGCAAATTCTTGAAACGTATCTAAATAATATCCCGTACGGCGGTACTCTTTACGGAGTGGAGGCTGCTGCTGAGGCGTACTTCGGTAAAACATCAAAGGATGTTTCAACGGCCGAGGCGGCATACCTATCAGCGATGATTCAGGCTCCATCATATTATTCTCCATATGGAACACATAAGGAAGAGCTCGTCGCACGCAAGAATATCGTTCTTGATCGTATGCGTATTCTAGGACTTATAGACGAAACTGTGTACGAAACGGCAAAAAACGAGTCTGTTGCATTCTCAGCAACCGCACGGAACGCCATCATCGCTCCACACTTCGTCTTCTATATTCTCAATCAATTGGAAGAAAAATACGGTCCGAATATTCTTATTTCTGGATTGAAAGTAACAACCACTCTTGACGCAGAGATGGAGGTAAAAGCTGAGGAAATCGTAAAGAAATACGCTCTCAAGAATGAGGCGAGTAGCGGCGCAAAAAATGGAGCATTAGTAGCTCTAGACCCATCAACTGGCCAGATACTAGCAATGGTAGGCTCTAGAAATTTCTTTGATAAAGATATTGACGGACAGTACAATGCTTCACTTGCCTCTAGACAACCTGGTTCAACAATGAAACCGTTCATATATTCATTGGCTCTGATGAACGGATACACTCGAAATACGGTTATCTTTGACGTGCCAACACAGTTCTCTACCGAATGTAACCCAACTGCTGTCTACAACAATACTCCACCATGTTATGCACCAAAAAACTACGACAATACTTACCGAGGACCAATGACATTTGAGACAGCGTTGGCACAATCTATAAACATACCGGCAGTAAAGGTTCTGTACCTTGTTGGTATAAAAAACGCGATCAATCTAGTGAAGCTGTTCGGGCTGACAACTCTTAGAGACCCAAACCAGTACGGACTCACTCTTGTTCTTGGTGGAGGAGAGGTACGTCTATTAGACATTGTTGGTGCGTACGCTGTATTCGCAAATGATGGTGTACGAAATAACCCTACTGGAATCCTAGAAGTACGTGATTCTTCTGGCGCGATACTTGAAAAATATGAGCCTAAACCAGTAATGGTTATACCATCAAATATTGCACGCGACATGTCGGCAATGCTCTCTGATGCACCGGCGCGTGTGCCTGAATACTCAATCAATGGAGTCCTAACAATTCGCGGATATGATGTTGCTGTAAAGACTGGAACAACTGACAATTCTAGAGACGCATGGACGATCGGATTTTCTCCATCGCTTGCCATCGGCGTTTGGGTTGGTAACAACGATAACAGTCCCGCAAAATCTCTTGCGGGACTACTAGCGGCACCTTTTTGGCACGAAGCAATGGAATATGCTCTCTCAAAGTATCCGAAAATGTACTTCAGAGAATCGAGTTCCGTTTCTTCATCCGTTCCTCCAATACTACAAGGTAACTGGATGACTCCTGATAGGAATGGAAATGTCGTACCTCATAGTTTATTATATTGGACAGATAAGAATAACCCGCAAGGTCATCCTATCATCAATCCAGAACAAGACCCTCAGTTTACAGCTTGGGAGTACGGCGTCAGTGAGTTTTATGTCAATCGTCCAGACCTATTTACTAATCCTCCAATTTTTGTTCCGATTTCTTACCAGAGTGAAGTATCAACATCCACTTCTCAACCTCATTGATTCATTGGAGAAACGAGATATAGAAGAGATGTGTCTCCTACTCCCTTTATAATAAGTGGTCTACCTATTCCAGCAGCGGTAAGAGAGATGCTTTCTGAAGTTGTAAGAGAAAGAAATGCTGAAAGATATCTGTGATTGAAAGATAAATCAAGTGCACTTCCTGATATATTCGCAGAAATAGTTTCTGATGATTCTCCTATTTCTGTATTTTTTGCAAAGAACGAGAAATTGTTCTTTTTTGGATTAAAACTGACTTTTACTTTTTGAAATGAGTCGGAAAATATTGTTGTGCGTTTCAGCGCATTTTCAAAATCTTTTCTCAAAATGACTGCTTCTACTATTGATTCTTTAGGAATTATTTGGCGGTAATCCGGATAAACAGCATTTGTTAAACGGGAAACGAATATTCCTTGTGTTGCAACAAATGCACACTGATGATCATCAAAAGATATTATTACATCATCATCAGGTAATGCTTGTGCTATGTCTAGAGCATTTTTTGCAGGAATAAGAAATTTACCTTGAGTTCCTTTATTGGTTAAAGGAATTTTTTTCTCTGCTAAACGAAAAGAGTCGGTTGCTACAGCTGTTAAAACACCGCCTTCTATTGATATATAAATACTTGATAACTCTGGACGAACTGTAGATGAAGAAGAACATGATGCAATTGATGTGAATAGATTTTTAAGAAGAATACCTTTCATAACTATTCTGTTCTTTGAATTTTCAGGAAAAGGAATTAATGGAAAATCATCATATGGAACTGTTCTTATTAAACTTTTACCTGTTCCGCTAACGATTGAAATTATATCTCCTGTTTGTTCAATTGTAATATTACCTTCTTGAGTAAGTGCACCGGCAATTTGTTGAAGTATTGTTGCTGATATTGCAACAACTCCGTCATGTATACATTTGCCGTTTAACTTTAAATCAACTCCTGTTTCAAGATTTGTGGCACGCATTTTTATACCTTCACTTCCTGCTATTATTAAAACTGAAGATAGGACTGGAAGGGTTGTGCTTTTTCTTTCAGCAAATCTAGCTACTTTATACACAGCCTCAGAGAATTCTTTTTTTTCTATTAAAATATTCATACAATTCTTATTAGGAGTGTTAATAGTGTTGATATAATAAAAAAGCTATATATTAATTGTATATTTTTCTTTCTATAAATAATATAACCTGTTGATAAATGTATTTTATCGTTCATACAAGAAGGGTTCGTATACTCTGAATCTCTTTAGAAAGTTCACTATCCACAACAACCTCCCTCTTTATCTTCTCACATGAGTGGATAACTGTAGTATGGTCTCTACCTCCTAGTTTTGCACCTATTGTTGGATAAGAAATACTAAAATCTTCACGTAAGATATACATAATTACCTGTCTTGGCCGAACAACCTCCCTCCTTCTTGTTTTTTCATATATACTTTCTTCATCAATTCCATAAAAAGAGGCCACCTTATCAACAACATTCTTAACTGAGATGTTTTTTTGAGGTCTTGTAAACGAACGAAGAGACTGTCTTACTTCAGATATGTCTGGGGCCACACCATTTACTTGTGCATGACAAACAATACTATTAACCATACCCTCTAACTCTCTTATAGAACCGCTCATTGATGTTGCAACATACTCAATAACTTCATTTGACAACATTACCCCATGAGAAGCGGCTTTTTTCCTTACTATGGCCATACGGGACTCGGAATCCGGCTCCCCTATGTCAACCGTCATTCCACTAGCGAGACGTCCTTTAAGACGTTCTGCGATGTCTGGGATAGCCACTGGAGACCTGTCTGAAGAAAAAACTATTTGCTTATTATTATCATGTAAATGATTGAATAAATGAAAAAGTTCCTCCCCACTCATTTCTTTTTTAGATAGAAACTGTATATCATCTATTATAAGAAGATCGTAATGGCGATATTTATCCTTAAATCTGTTCGCCGTTCCAGCCTGAACAGAATCAGTATAATCAACGACGAATTTTTCTGACGTAAGATAAAAAACTTTTCTACCTTGATACTGTTTCTTAAACTGATTTCCTATTGCCTGTATAAGATGAGTTTTCCCGCGACCAGTATCCCCGTAGATGAACAACGGATTGTAAGTGATGCCAGGACGCTCAAGCGCTGCTTGTGCCGCCGAGTACGCAAGATTGTTGAAAGAGCCTATCACAAATGTATCAAACGTATATCGCGGGTTTAGGTTATCGCTCTTATTTATATAAAATTCATCTAGAGGAAGTCCTATAGCACCTCTAGTGTTTTTTGTTTCTTTTACAATTTTACGACGCTCATCCTTCACTATTAGGTATTCAATATTACGGAACTCATATGATACGTCTCTTATTATTTTTAACAACAGAATATGGAACTTTTTAAGGTACCAATCTTTGAAGAATTGGCTCGGCACACCAACATAAAGGACTCCATCATCTCCGATTTTCACTATAAAACTGTTTCTGAACCATGTGTTGAAATTTGCCGGTGATATAGACAACTCAACCTGCGTCAGCACGTATTCCCAAATCTCTCGAGGATTTCCTTTATCCATAGTGCTTTGGAGTATACCCTTATCAAAACAAAGCACCACACTGGCGTTTCGTGGAGAACCTGTTAGTATCATGTGTATAACTTAATTTTTTCATTTTATATGGCAAAAAGGACATATCAACCAAAAAAACGTAAGAGAGCCAAGACACATGGGTTTCTGTCGCGTAGTAAAACAGCGTCTGGGCGAAAAATTGTGCAAAAACGTCGTAGAATCGGCCGTAAACGTCTAGCGTCTTAATACAACTGTGTTTACACGCCGAAAAAGGCTCTCGCGTGCTGACTTTCCATTGGCGCTAAAGAGCGGTCGGAGGGTGTCTTCGGCGAATTTCAGCGCAATTATCACAAAAAACACTGTTGGGTACGCTGTTATTGTGTCTAAAAAGGTTGCCAGACTCTCTGTAACAAGACATCGTATAAAACGCCGTGTACTAGAAGCCCTCCGACGACTTCCCTCTCCCACACCAGCATCAGTCATACTGTATCCGCGGGCGTCTGTTCTTGATATAGAGTATGATAAGCTTCAG
>SICR01000018.1 GCA_009691335.1 Candidatus Zambryskiibacteriota bacterium | reverse complement strand
CCCGCTGCTTCCTGAATAGGGATACCAGCGCCAATGGCCGCCAGTATAGGCTCCTTCACCACATAAGCATTGCGAGCGCCAGCTTTCATCGCCGCCTCGATAACCGCACGACGCTCGGTGGAAGTAACTCCAGCTGGTACAGAGATGAGGACGTCAGGTTTAAAAATATTCCACTTCCCCAAAGTCTTATCTATATAGTAACGAAGCATGGCTTCCGTCACGCGATAATCAGCAATCACACCATCCTTCATAGGACGATAAGCGATGATGTCTCTAGGAGTTCTGCCTATCATAGTTTTGGCCTCAGCGCCGATGGCCAAAATCTTATTATCATTAGACACCGCGACTACCGATGGCTCATTAAGAACTATTCCCTTGCCTGGAACAAAGACCAAAATATTAGTAGTACCAAGGTCAATACCGAGTTTCTTAGCCATACAGGCAATGATACTATAACGAGATGAAAGAAGGAAAAACGACTTCACAAAGCTTTTTGGTAGAGGTCTTCCCTATCAACAAAACCGCCACGCAAGGCTCACTTTCATATTTCTCAGCCACTCGTCTCGCCCCGGGAACTATCATCAAGGTGCCCATAAGAAAAGGTTTTGTGACAGCTGTAGTCTGGCGCTCTCGCGATGTGAAAGCTGCTCGATCCGACATCCGCCGTGCTGGATTTCTTTTAAAAAAGATAAGGAAGACCGACATCACTCTCGCTCAAATCCCACCAGAAAGCCTCTCCGCCATAGAAAAAACGGCTCGATACTACGCGACTTCCATCGGCGCACTTCTCTCAACATTTCTGCCTAAAATTTTCTTGGATGAGCCCAACACTTTTCTGAAAAATTTATCCAATGGAAAGAAAAAGAAGAAGTCGCCAGAACATTTCAAGGAAACCCTACTTCTGCAGATGGAAACCGAGGAAAGATTCGGACAATATCGGGCACTGGTCAGGCAGAGCTTCGCTCGTGGCGCTTCAATCATCTTTATAGCGCCAACGCATTTAGACTGTTTGAAGGCCGCAAAAGATCTTAGAGGTGGGATTGCCGAATTCGTACATATCTTTACCCTTACCGGCAAGAAAAGTGAGCTAGAAAAACACTGGGTGGAAGCCTTAAGAGAACCTCATCCAATACTCTTCATCACCACTCCCATGGGACTATTCTTGCCTCGCACCGATATAGATAGAGTCATTGTAGAAAGAGAAAATTCTCGCGCTTACCGCACTCTCACGCGCCCATTTATCCACTTCAAGGTATTTATAGAACTTTGGGCAAGAGCTCTTAACCACCACCTAGTATTGGGAGACTCGATACTTTCTATTGAAACACTTTGGAGAGAAAAGCGGGGAGATTTTGGAGAAAGTTCTCTAATACGCTGGAGACTTCCGGCAGCCACATCCTCTCTTGTCGATGCCAAGAGTAAGCAAAACCAGAATGGCCGCTTCAATATCATTACGCCAGAACTCAAAGAATTAATAAGCAAAGCAATATCAGAAAATGAGAGGGTTTATCTTTTCGGCGCACGCAAGGGTCTTGCTCCGACTACAGTTTGCGGGGATTGTGGTACGCTCTTACCATGTCTCAACTGCGGAGCTGGAGTGGTCTTGCACCGATACAATGAGACGACTATCTATATATGCCACGCTTGCGGAGCTAAGCGCGAGAGTAAAACAGTTTGCGGATATTGTGGCAGTTGGAAACTTGTGCCACTGGGCATTGGTACAGAGGAGATAGCTCGTGCCGCCAAAGAGCTCTTTCCAAAGCAAAATATCCAAATACTCGACAAAGATCATGCTCCGACTGACGCTAAGGCAAAGAGCATTGTTGAAAAATTTAACGAGGATGGCGGAATACTTGTCGGTACAGAACTTGCCTTCTTTCATCTTGAGCGCGTACCTTATAGTGGTTTGGTTTCCGTAGACGCCCTCTTTTCCATTCCGGACTTCGGCATAAACGAAAGAATATTTTATCTAGTCAGTCGCCTACGAGAAATGACGGAAAAATGGTCAATAATCCAAACAAGAAATATCAAGCAACAGGTTCTGGCATGGGCAAACCAAGGAAACATAATAGATTTCTATCAAAATGAAATGGAGGAGCGAGAATCTTTGCTCTACCCACCATTTTCAATATTTATAAAGATAACCGTGGCTAAAAAGAGCGCCGGCAGAGAACTTCAAGGACTGAAAGAACGATTATTTAAATGGCATCCAGACATTTTCAAAGACGGAGTTGTGATAAGGATTAGCAGAGACGCTTGGCCAAACGACGAACTTGGAGCGGAGCTTGCTTTGCTAGGACCTCAGTTTTCCATTAAAGTAGACCCAGAAAGCATCCTATAACATGCTTTCTGCATCTAAATGATAAAGTCAAAAATTGTAAAGCTTCTAGTCGAGAGAGATGCGCCAATCTTACGAGAAACCACCACGGCAGTTCCGCTCAAAGATATCGGCTCTAAAAAGCTCAACAACATAATCGGCAAAATGAAGAAAGCCATGTACGCCGAAGAAGATGGTGTAGCTATTGCCGCACCACAGATTGGTGAGAATTTAAGAATATTTATGGTATCAAGAAGAGCGCTTGCTATGATAAAAAAGAAGGGAGTGGAAAAAGATTTTGAACTTGAAGACCTAGTTTTCGTTAACCCCGAAATAGTAAAAACTTCCAAGAAGAAAAAGAAGATGGAAGAGGGATGTCTCTCTGTGCGATGGCTGTATGGCTATGTGCTGCGCCATGAGAAGGTAACGATGAAGGCTTATGATAAAGACGGGAACAAAGTAACGGTAGGTGCTTCAGGGCTTCTGGCTCAAATATTCCAGCATGAGATAGACCACCTAAACGGCATTCTGTTCACTGATAAGGCGGAGGATATTAAAGACATCCCACCCAAGACGATTAAGGAATAAAGAATGATGAATAAAGATATCAAATTTATTTTTTTTGGTAGCTCACGCTTCTCCGGTTTCGTATTGGAAGAGCTTGAAATAGCCGGTTACTCCCCTATTTTGAATATTGCCTCCGCGAAAGATGATCTGGATATTGACAAGTTGCGCGCTCTCGATGCGGATCTCTTTGTTGTAGCATCATTCGGTAAAATCTTGACGAAAACAATTCTGGATATCCCGAAGCATGGTTCGTTAAATGTTCACCCATCACTTCTACCAGAACTACGTGGACCGGCCCCGATCCAAAATCTGATCCTTGGCCTCGGTACTCCAGGGGTTACTATCATCAAAATGGATGAGAAAATGGATCACGGACCGATACTCGCTCAGGAAAAAGTTTCCATCACACCCTGGCCAGATCATTACGATAAGGTAGAAGAAAAAATGGGTCGAGCTGGAGGCAAACTTTTGCTTACCCCGTTGGCCAACATCGGATGTTGGCCAACAACACCACAAGACGAATCGAAAGCAACTTATATAAAATTAATTAAAAAAGAAGACGGACTGTTGGATTTGGAAGATGATGCCGGGACTAATTTAAGAAAAGTCCTGGCTTATAGTACTTGGCCGGGCGCATACTTCTTTTTCAAAAATAAAATGGGTAAAGAGATCCGAGTGGTAGTGAAAGACGCTAAGATTAAGGACCCAAAACCAGAGCAAGATCGGCACGGGGCAAGTGGAAAATTCGTCCCCACCAGAATCATACCGGAAGGCAAGAAAGAGATGGATTGGCAAGACTTCCTGCGTGGGAACGCTTAAGGCCTTTTTTTGAAGCCTTTGAACCTGAAGCGTTCCATGCCCCAGGAAAAGCCTCTGGTAGTCGAATTGCTTATACCTTTCATCGCGTTCTTGATCATCTGAGCGCCCTTGCGAGTCAGCGTCTGGCGTTTACCCTTGGTATGGAGGATGCTCTGGATGATCTCGTCTTTGACCAAGTCGATGGCGGCATAAAGGTCTGATTGTTCGGACGCCGCGTAGAGATTCAACCCCGCACCCACGATGTGCACTTCGGCACGGAAGATGTCGCCCGACTTGTGATGTAAAGTGTTCTTGCCAACCTCTACTTGAGCTACAGCATTGGCGCTACTCTCTACATATTTCTCTATCGTGAAGATTCTCTTTTCAACATAATTTGAAATATCTGGGGTCAGAGTTATCCCAGTAGCCTTTATATTTATCTTCATTTGCACTAATTATAACCCAAAGACCTTAATCGAAGATGTTAATAAGATAATTGTCTATCTCCCGCTGGTCTAGATCGTAAAAATACTTGTTCTCATTCGTAAGGCTCTTGGCTAAGGCAATGCCGACAAATCGCCAATGCCATGGCTCAAATTTGTAATAAGAATTGCCCGCAGGATATGAGAGGATGAAACCGTACTCATAGGCATGATCCTGAAGCCACTTGTAAGCAGGATCAATAGGTTGGAGAAGGGCGGCACCAGAATCTGGAGTAGTGAAATCTATGGCAGTACCCAACTGATGTTCAGAGTAACCTTGATCGGCAGAAAACTGGTTGGCACCAGAACCGTAGAGTACTTTATAGTTTGATTTAAGTGCTGATTGCGTACCAAATGAGCGATAGGCAGAAGCGACCAGAAGTCTCGTACCATCTACACTGGCTCTCCGTATAAGTCTTTCCAAATACGGATAAACTTGAGCATGAACCTCTGAATTAACCGTGCCATTGTATATATATTCTTTATCAAGATCTACAAGCTTGGGTGGTGCGAAATTTTCATTCAAGAAATAGACTTTGGAATATTTCTTGAGAAGTTCTTTGTCGGTCTGATTCAGTTTCTCAAGATTACCCACTGTATTCTTAATACTGCCAATCTGGCTATCAAAAGAATCGATAATCCCCTCTCGCTCACGCACCAGAAGCGCCAAGTCCACATTCCCCTCTCTCACTTCCTCTAATTGGCTCAGGATATTAAAATTTTCTTTTTGTAAATTATTATAGCTATAAGTGCCGTAAGCAGTTGCCCCAACCAAGACAAGAGTACCTATGGTAATTGCCGGCCAACCATCTAATTTTTTGTAATACTTGATCATAAAGTAATATTGATTCTAACATACGAGAAAAGCTGTTATTTGAAGCGGGGTGCAAAATAGTCTATCATTCAGATATGAAATTTGAGGTATTCTGGACAAATCCAGACTATAAAGTCCGCCCAGAATTAAGGGAAAATATCGAGTGCGATTATCTCATCGTTGGGGGAGGCATAACAGGCGTAATGTTGGCTTACTTTCTAGCAAAAGACAGCGACAAAAAGATTGTACTCATTGAAAAGGATACAATCGCTTCTGGAGCTACCGGCAAGGCGGCCGGCACACTTGTCTTGGAAGGCGAAGTTGACCTGAAGGACATGATGAAAATATATGGTCGCGAAAAAGCGATATCGTATTGGCGAGCAATCCACGAAGCGCTCAATACTATCAAAGAAGTGGTCACTGAAGAAAACTTAGAATGCGACTACGAACTACAGGATGCTGTATATGCAAGTATGAGTCGCGGCCACGATTCGACCATTTTCGAGGAATATGAAATGGCTAAAAATATGGAGCAGTCTGTTGAATTAGTTTCTGGCAAAGATTTACTAAAAGTACTCAATACCCCTCTATACAGACATGCGATAGTTTATAAGAACCATGGTGTATCGGTAAATCCACTGACCTTTACCCAAAATCTCTCCAGAGTGACGGAAAAATACGGCTTCACGATCTATGAGAACACCCCTCTTGTCCACGACAAGAGACGCATCGCGGTAACCCCACACGGCACCATTAAATTCGGGAAGATGATAATGGCTATAGACTCGGAAGCACGCCACAGTAAAATAAAGAGGAAAAACACCACACTCATGGTCACTGAACCATTAACAGAGGCAGAAATTATTTCGATAAACATGGTTTCAAAAAAGATAGTCTGGGATACCAAGAGGAACTACCACTATTTCAAGCTCATGCCTGACAATCGCTTGCTTATAGGCTACGGAGACAAATATGTGCGTAAAAAATTCACTGAAACTACTCCCCAAGGCCTAGCCGTCAAGCATACCGAGGATTACCTGAAAAAACTTTTTCCGAACCTAAACATCCGTTTGGAATACGGATGGTCGGGTAGTTATGGAGTAACCAAGAACCATATGCCGGTACTAGACATCCGAGGAAACAAATGGTCCATAGGTGGAGCGGGTTCACAGGTGGTCTGTGTCATGGCCGCACGACATGTCGCACACAAACTTCTAAACAATAACTCATATGTGGAGGAGTTCTTCAGCAACTGAAAGGACTGATCGTCAATTGATAATTTCTCCGTCCTGATAGACGTCCATTTTCCTCTTTCTCAACTCTTTGAAGAATTCTCGTACCGGCACGACTGGACCGGGCGCGTGACTGCCTCGAGCGGTAATGCGTCCGTCGGCAATCATTTGGGCGATAATGGAAGCCGGCATCCCGGTATCAATGTTGCAACCGGCGTCTTCCCATCCTGGCAAAGTACGCACAACTGTCTCCATAAGCATTTCTTTGGGTTCGCCGTTTTTGGTACCTGTCACCTTTACCCAAAGATTCTCCTTCTCAGTATAGCCGAGAGGAAAAGGCTTATTGCGCAATGATAAGGAGAGCTGTTCCAAGGGAGTCATCTCATGACCATCAACTACGATGATCTTCTTATCATCAGCCTGCCCCGTCTTAATAAATTCAACGATTTTATTAAAGGAGTGGTCTGGAAAGCCCGCATAATAATGAACATTTTTTAAACCGTCATTTTGGTTATAAAAAAAGAAAGTATATGTTTCCGGATGGCGAACCAAGAATATTTTCTGCTTACCAATTTCCCTGAATTCGCGCTCCTCAACCGTATCAAGCGGATTCTTGGTATACCATTTGCCATCTTCTATGTACGGAGCCATATCGGTAAACTCACAAATGATGCTCATAATGGAGAAAGGCACAACGAATTCCTTAATGTTTGAGTCCCAGACGAAACCGGCCTCCACGCTATGGAGACTATCGAAGAAGGTGTGGGCATGGTGTAAAGCGACATTGTTGATACCTGGAGTCGAACCACAACCGGTGATAGCAATAAGTCCAGCCTCGTGGAAGTAGGGCCCCATGGCTAATTGCTTCTTGGTCATAGGAATGCCGGAACCGAGGTCAATGACATGCACGAGAGCTTCCAAACAAGCTTTATAAACCGTCAGATTGCATTCGGCTTCCGCACAATTAATTACAACTTTTGGCCTTACTTTCTTTATAAGCTCGACTGTAGAATGTAGATTGAAAAGGTTAATATGCTCGAATGGAACATTTGGAAACTTCGCCTGTATAATCTTCGCCCCATCATCCAAGAGATCAGCCAGAAAGACGCTCTGGCCATTCTCCAATAAATCCCTGGCCACTATTTTCCCCTGCATCCCAGAACCACCGAGAATAAGGAAATCCCAAGTCATCTGTTTTTTACGTGCATGATATCAATCAATCATACCAGACAAAGGCTCCGAACGTTGAACGAAATCTGTGCTCCGC
>SICR01000004.1 GCA_009691335.1 Candidatus Zambryskiibacteriota bacterium | reverse complement strand
GCTAAAGAGATTAGTAGACAGATGAGAAATCTCCGTCTCAAGAAGGAGGTGGTTGAGGTGGTCTCGGAAGAAGCGGAAGCAAAATAAATCTCTAATTTATATTCATAACAAAAGCCAGGAATAATTATTCCTGGCTTTTGTTGTCTGTGCTCGGGAGAGGACTTGAACCTCCACGCCTTGCGGCACAGCCACCTCAAGGCTGCGTGTATACCAATTTCACCACCCGAGCAGTTGCCATTAGAATATCAGGAAGTAAGAGTTCTTTCAATCAATTAATCCACAGACTTCAGTATATGCATTTAAGCACCCGTGCATTATAATTAAAGAGTGACAATAATAAATTGTGATTATTGTAAAGAAAGGTTTTCCAAAAAAGCCTCGCAAATAAATAGGAGCATTAAACATTATTGTTCTCAGGCTTGTCGGTATCAAGGCCGTAAAATGGGGGTCATGGTTAAGTGTTACTTGTGTAGTAAAGAGGTGTATAAAAGCCGACAAGCCATGAGCAGGTCAATGAATAAAAAATATTTCTGTAGCAAAAAGTGCAGTAATATTTGGTTAGGTAAACAGCATTCAGAAAGTAATCATCCCAATTGGATAACGGGCGGGTTCTCTTATAAGGCAATGATGAAACGCAGGTCGTCCAATCCGAGTTGTGTAATATGTGGGAAAACTGACACAAGAATCTTAGCTATCCACCACACAAATAAAAATAGACAAAATAATAACCCGGTAAATTTGGCTTGGTTATGCCATAACTGTCATTTCTTAGTTCATCACCATGCAGAAGAATATAAAAAATTCTTATCTTTAATCAATAATGCCGTTCGTTAATTGTAAAGAGTGCTCAAAGTTATTCTATGCCCGGCCCTTTCTTATCAATAAAGGGCAAGGGAAGTTCTGTTCAATGAAATGCAAGGGTATTGGAACGCAAGAAAGGCTAAGTTTGAACTGCGCAATTTGTGGAAAAGTTACTAAAAAAGTTCATAGTAAAATTGAGCATTCTAAAAGCGGAAAATTTTTTTGTGACAAATCTTGCCAAACCGTATGGCGCAATAAAGAATTCAGTGGAGAGAAAAGTAAGAATTGGAAGGGGAGTTTCTCTCGGTATCGAAAAATATTAATTGATCAAAACCAAAGTATGGAGTGCAGTCTATGTTTATTGCAAGACGAAAGAATATTAGCAGCACATCATATTGACGAGAATCGTAAAAATAATTCCCCAGAAAATTTAACCTGGCTGTGTCATAATTGCCATTATCTAGTGCATCATGATACTTTAGAGAAGCAGAAACTGCTGAAAAAGATTGCTACTAGGTAATAATAATGGTGGCCGTAGCTCAATTGGTAGAGTCCCAGCTTGTGGAGCTGGTTGTTACGGGTTCGAGCCCCGTCGGTCACCCAAATACGGCTCAAAAAAGCCACTAAATACAATTTATGAAAAAGATTGTTATATACGTCCACTCTCGCACGCTGATCAGGTCCGGAAAGCTATAGGTAAGGCTGGTTATCGTGATATAATTTCACACCATGGTTCCCAATTGGGCCAAAAACATTTTGTTTCTCCTCATTTATATGATTTCTGGCCTAGTGCTAGTTGTCATTATTGAGGGTCTTTTGTCAGGGAGCGACCTTACCCCTCTCAATACTGTTGTAGAAAAGTTTGTGGTGCATATGCGCACTCCGCTTCTAACAACTTTTCTGGTATGGGTAACGACACTGTGGAATCCCTTTATACTCTCTTGTCTCGCCGTCCTCATGGCGTCATTGCTTGCCATGCGAGGATATATTTATGACGCGATACTTTTTCTCATTGGTCTTTTGGTAACGGTGGTTTCTCTAACTATCCTCAAAAATGTTTTTCAGATTACTCGACCAATATCTGATGTATATATTGCGGGAGGTTGGAGCTTCCCAAGTGGTCACGCTACGGTTGCTACGGCATTCTTCTTCCTTCTGGGGCATACATTCTTCGGTAAAGTGCACACAACGGCGAAGAGAATCAGCTTGATAATTGGTTCAATCGTCGCGACGGTTATAGTCTCTTTCTCTCGCCTATATCTTGGCGCTCATTGGACTCTGGATATCTTGGCGGGTGTAGCCTTGGGACTCCTTTGCGTTAGCTTCACGGTTCTTATGTTCAATATTTTCTTTGGAAGCAAGCGTTCTTTGAGAAGGTTTATAGACATGTGACCCAGCACTGAATTTTGACATCGCGTAAAACGCGTTCGCTTCTAGCGAATGATGTCAAAATTCAGTGCTGGGTGTGATAAAATCACCCTATGCAAAATAAAGAAATTAGCGATATTTATAAGTGGGTCTGGATCGTACTTATTATTCTTGCGGTTTTTCTAGGTGCAAAAACTCTTGGGGAATTAAAAAGTTTGCGCAATACTGATCCGGCCTATAATTCTATTACTGTTACAGGAGATGGAGAAGCTGTGTCTGTGCCAGATATTGCCACATTTTCCTTTACAATCTCTGCTGATGCTCAAAGTGTGAGTGATGCACAAAAGAAAGTGGCCGAGAAGGTCGGTGTCATTCTTGCAAGTCTTGAAGACTTGGATATCGAAGAGAAGGATATCAAAACTACCAACTATTCCGTCTGGCCTAAATATAGTTACGAGACAGTTATGCTCTATCCCTGCACTCCATACAACTGCCCTCCTTCTCCGGGTAAACAAGTTCAAGATGGCTATACAGCCAACCATTCGATTACTGTCAAAGTTAGGAAGACTGAAGATGTTGGCAAGGTTTTGGCGGATGTAGGAGATAGCGGTGCCACCAATCTTTCTGGCATCACTTTTACTGTCGACGACCCTGACAAGCTTACTAAAGAAGCTAGAGCTAAGGCTATCGCTAATGCGAAGGAGAAAGCCGAAACTCTTGCCGAGGAGCTGGATGTCAAACTTGTAAGAGTGGTGAGCTTCAGTGACTCTACTGATAGTGGTCCAATGCCTGTCTATATGGAAAAGGAAGCCCTGAATATGGGCGAGTTTAATTTTTCCAAGTCAGTACCAACTATTCCAATAGGGGAGAATAAAGTCAAAATCGTTGTCAATATCACTTATGAGATTCGCTAAAAGTTTTTAGGTTATCAGGCTCTGGGTCTACACTCGTCCTTGCAATATAGGAGTGGGTGTAGTATTATAAATTTGCACCCGCGGGGTGTTTTTTCTTACAGCCGTCGCCAAGGCTATGGCGTACACAGTAAAAATATGAACAGACTCATCAATTACATCAAGGATACGCGCGCTGAACTCGCCCATGTCTCTTGGCCTACTCGCCGACAAGCAGTGACATTTACTATAGTGGTCATCCTTATTTCTGTGGCCACCGCTATTTTTCTAGGTTTCTTTGATTACATTTTCTCACTTATTCTTCAGAAGTTTATTCTATAGTTCAACAAGTCCACCACAAGTAACATGGCAAAACAAAATCTTTCAGAAGGTAGAAATTGGTACGTAGTGCATACCTATGCTGGGTATGAGAATGCTGTTATGAGGAATCTCAAGCAACGTATAGAGTCTCTAGGTATGGAGGATAAAATATTTAATGTCATTGTGCCTACGGAAAAAAAGATAAAGATAAAAGGCGGCAAGCGTGTGGAAGAAGAAGAGAAAATTTACCCCGGTTACATTCTCGTGGATATGATAGTAACCGATGATTCATGGTACGTGGTGAGAAATACTCCTAGAGTGACAGGCTTCGTCGGTTCTGGAGTGTACCCTGTGCCGATAGAGAAGAAAGAGGTCGATGCTCTCTTTGCTAGAATGTCTGTAGATAAAATCACGCACACTATCAATCTCATAGAGAATGACGCGGTGCTTATCGTAGATGGACCGTTCAAGGAACTTGAAGGCAAGGTAAGTGAAATTGATGAAGAGAGAGGCAAGGTCAAGGTGCTGGTAAACATGTTCGGACGCGAAACTCCTGTCGAATTAGACTTTTTGCAGGTTAAGAAAGTTTAAGGTATTGTATTACCCTTATGGCCAAGAAAGTTACAAAAATTCTAAAGCTTCAAATCCCAGGCGCAGCAGCTGTGCCCGGCCAGCAACTTGGCCCTGTTCTAGGAGCTGCGGGTATTAACATTGGGGAATTCGTAAAGCGCTTCAACGAAGAGACCAAGGAGCGCAGGGGCGAGACCGTGCCTACCGTGGTAGAAGTTTACGAAGACCGCACTTACAAACTCAGTTATAAGATTGAACCAGCTGCAGCCCTCATCCTCAAGGCTTTAGGCAAAGAAAAAGGCTCTGGTACTCCTAACACAGTAAAAATCGGCACGCTCTCTAAGTCAAAGGTTAAGGAAATAGCCGAGAAGAAAATGGCGGACCTTAACGCATCTGACATAGATGCCGCGATGAACATCATTGCTGGTACCGCAAGGAGCATGGGGGTCGATGTGAAGTAATAAACATCGACCAGCCGGAGCACGGCGGCGCGAGGTTGGCTCGCGCAACTTTTCACCAGAAAAGTATGTGTGAGTAGACGTTAAATAGCCTCTCTTTCTAGAGTTGTCCAAACGTATCCCAACCCAGTCTTTTCATCCACCCTCTCTTCGCGAGAGATTTCTTTTTTAAAATGTTTTCGCCATTCGGGGAAAAATACATTTCCTTCTGCGCCACCATCCACGATAGTCAGATATAACTTGTCAGTATAAGGAAGAGCTTGTCTGTATATTTCTCCTCCTCCTATCACAAATATTTCCTCCGTGCTTGTTTCTCGCCCTCGCTCAATAGCTTCTTCTAGCGATGAGACCACCAAGCATCCTTCCGCCTTGAAATCTAGATTGTGAGTGACTACTATGTTTGTTCTTTCTGGGAGAGGTTTACCAATGGATTCATAAGTTTTACGCCCCATAATTATGGGGTGTCCAGTAGTCAAGGATTTAAAGCGTTTGAGGTCATCAGAGATACGAAAAAGGAGTTCCCCAGTATCTCTGCCAATAGCATTGTCCTGTTTTCGGATGGCTACGACTATGCTGATTTTGGGCCTTTTTTCAATAGTTGTGGCTTTCATAGGTATTGATATACTGGGGCATAATTAAAAGCTTATTTATTATGTCTCTTTACGAAATAGAAATCAAAAGTCTGCTCGGTGCGAAGGAAAATGCCGACAATTTAAGAGAAAAGATAAATAAAAGGGGGGCATCTTTCTTAACAAAAAATAATCAGCTTAACCACTACTTCACCATTTCTGATGTAACTAAGTTTAAAAATATTTTGACTGGTTACATAAGTGCGGACAAGAGAGAATCTTTCGAAAGGATTCTCAATGAAGGGAATAATTTCTCCATCCGCACTCGCGATACAGATGGGGAAGTAAAACTGGTGGTCAAGGCTTCTATCGGTATAGACTCAAGTTCTAACGGAGTTTCTAGAATGGAGTTTGAAGATAAGATGAGTATTACATTAGAGCAATTGGACAAACTGCTTCTCAATTCTGGGTTAGAGTGTCAGGCCAAATGGTCCCGCGAACGCGAAGAATACAGGCTGGATGATATAAACATTTGTCTAGATAAGAATGCAGGTTATGGATATCTAGTAGAATTTGAAATGGTTGTAGAAGACAAGACTCTGGCTGATTCGGTAAAAGCAAATTTGCTCGGAACCATGCAATCTCTCGGAGTGGAAGAGCTTCCTCAAGATAGATTGGAAAGAATGTTTGCTTATTACAATGCCAACTGGCGAGATTATTACGGGACTGATAATGTCTTTAACATAGAATAATAATATGTATTTATCTGATGTTGATATAAAAAAAGCTGTAAAGGACGAAGATATCATTCTTTCGGATTTCGATGAAAGCAGGTTACAGCCTGCAAGTTACGATATCCTCTTGGGGAATAAGTTTTTGTTGACGGAATCCCATGGCGCTGAATCTATCGATCCTGTAAAGAAAAAATATGCTCCCATGAGAGAAGTTCTTTTGAAAAAAGGAGAAACCTTCATTCTTCATCCGGGAGTTAGCATTTTAGGTATCTCTATCGACTACTTTGGTTCTTACAAGTATTTGGTGCAGCTTCACGGCAAATCTAGCTTGGCCCGCATCGGTCTCATGGTCCACAATACAGCCGGCCTAATAAATCCAGGGCATTTTCTCTGTATTACTTTTGAATTATGCAATTTAAACTCTGTTCCCATAGTGCTCACTCCTGGAATGCCGATAGCCCAACTTACTTTCTCCAAGATGGTTACAGAGCCGAAAACTAGTTATAAAAAAGTTAGTAAGTATGTAAATGATCGTTGGAAAATTGAAACGCCGCCAAAAAATATTAAGAAAAAAGTAAAAAGATTTAACCGCAAATAACATGGCAGACAATAAACATCCCGAGTATCAATATTTAAACCTACTTAGAGATATTTTGAAAAACGGAGACCGTAAGGTGGACAGAGGCACAGGAGACGCATCATATAGTCTGTTTGGAGGGCAACTTCGTTTTGACTTGGCACAGGGACTACCCTTGCTTACTACCAAGAAAGTTTATTGGAATGGGGTGATACAGGAGCTCTATTGGTTTATGTCGGGCCAGTCAAATATCAAATATCTTGTCGATAACAATGTCCATATTTGGGATGATTATCCTTATAGAATTTATAAGATAAGGAACAAAGAACTCAAAAGCAAAAACATACTTACCAAAGAGCAATTTATTGCAAGGATTGCGGATGACAAAGCTTTTGCCAAGAAGTGGGGTGAATTGCCAAATATATACGGAGTGATGTGGCGCAAATGGCCGACTCGTACCAAGAGGACTATTGACCAGTTGAGGTGGGCGGTAGAAGAAATAAAGGGGGACACAAATGCTCACAATGCGATAGTAAATTCCTGGAATCCGGAATATTTGTATACGATGGCCGAAAAGAAATACACATCTTATTTCCCGATTTGTCACAATATGTTCCAAATAAATATAATTAACAAAAGACTCTCTCTCCATCTTTATCAACGAAGTGCGGATATGTTTCTCGGGGTACCATTCAACATTGCGAGCTATGCATTACTGACAATCGTCATTGCCAAAGTTCTGGGTTATAAGCCAGGAGAATTTGTACATAGCTTCGGTGATGTTCATATTTATGAGAAACATCTGGATCAAGTCAAAGAACAACTTAAGCGCAAGCCAATGCCATTCCCAACGGTACGGATTGATAAGAGGGTAAGAAGTATAGATAGCTTTTTGCCAAAATATGTCACCTTGCTTAACTACAACTCGCATCCGCCAATAAAAGCGATACTTTCTGTCACGGGAGGATTTGGAACATTTGAGAAAGCAAAAAAGAAATGAAAGACAAAGAAATTGAGAAATTAATCAAGCTTGAAAAGAAACGTCAAAGAGGCGTCATAAACCTGATCGCTTCAGAGAATTACGTCTCACGAGACGTGCTAGAGGTACTAGGTTCGGAGCTGACCAATAAATATGCCGAAGGCTATCCAGCTCATCGCTACTATGGTGGGAACATTTATTCTGACAAAATTGAAAATCTTGCCAAAGGTCGGGCGCTAAAGCTTTTCAAGCTTTCGTCTAAAAAATGGGCAGTAAATGTCCAAGCTCACTCTGGTTCTCCGGCAAACTTGGCCGTTTATCTTGGTCTCGTGCCGCTTGGTGGGACTATCATGGGTATGTCCTTGACTGATGGCGGGCATCTCACACATGGATACAAAGTTTCGGCTACCGGAAAGTTTTGGAAAGCAATTCAATACGGAGTAGACCCCAAAACGGAGAGAATTGATTATGAAAGGTTGAAAGATTTGGCAAAAAGAGAAAAACCGAATATTATCGTGGCGGGCTTTACCGCGTATCCAAGGCTTGTGGATTATAAAAAGTTTAGAGAGATAGCCGATGCATCCGGGGCATATCTTATGGTAGATATGTCGCACACAGCCGGTCTTGTGGCCGGGGGAGTAATCCCATCTCCATTCCTATACGCCGATGTGGTTACCACCACAACGCATAAAACTTTGCGCGGTCCTAGAAGTGCTCTAATCTTTTCCCGCATTGACGAACGAGAGTTGTATAAGAAGATAGATAGAGCTGTATTTCCTGGACTTCAAGGAGGACCTCATCTCAATCAGATTGCGGCTGTTGCCACTATGCTTAAGGAAGATATGAGTCCAGCTTATAAAAAATATGCCAAGCAAGTTATAACAAATGCCAAAGTATTGGCAGAAGAGCTCAAGAGACTAGGCTGGAGAATCGTGTCTGGTGGGACCGATACTCATCTGGCATTAGTTGATACTTGGATGGGAGGTAATGGAATATCCGGCAAAGAAGCTAGCGACAAACTCGAAAAGGCTGGCATCATTGTCAACAAGAACACTATTCCTGGAGAAACCAGAAGTCCTATGGACCCATCCGGTATTCGCATTGGTACGGCCGCAGAAACCACGCGTGGCAAGAAAGAAAAGGATATGATTAAGATTGCTCAAAAGATTGATAAGATATTGAGAGGGTGATAAAAGAAGAAATAAGGAAAGTCATTGAGAATGCGCTCAAAGAGCTCGGCATAACCGAGACTGGATTTGTCGTGGAACACCCAGCAGACCTCAAGATGGGGGACTATTCGACAAATGTTGGGATCAAAACAGGTAAAGCCAGGGAGATTTATGCCCACTTGGCGGTTTCACCGCCAAGTGGGGTGGAAAGGGTGGAATTGGCTGGGCCTGGGTTTATCAACTTCTATCTTTCAAAAGAATTTTTTAAAAAAAGTTTGAAAAAGATTATTGATGAAGGAGAGAATTTTGGGAAAAGTGAATATATAAAAGGCACGAAGATAATGGTGGAGCATACTGACCCAAACCCATTCAAAGAATTTCACATAGGACATTTAATGCCTAATGTTATTGGCTCAACTCTTGCCAGAATATTTGAATGGAACGGTGCGGAAGTGAAACAGGTGAATTATCAGGGAGATGTAGGACTTCATGTTGCCAAGGCGGTTTGGGCGATAAGAGAGGGAAAGAAAGATAATGCCTATGCTTTAGGACATAAGGCGTATGAGGAAGACCAAAGGGCGAAAAAAGAGATTGAAGATATTAATAAAGAGATCTATGACAAGTCTGATGAAGAAATAAACAAAATCTACGAAGAAGGAAAGAAGAAAAGTTTGGAATCTTTTGAAGTAATCTATAAAAGACTCGGCACTAAATTCGATTATTATTTTTTTGAATCAGAAACTGGTGAAGCGGGAAAAAAGATTGTACAAGAAAATATCGGAAGAGTTTTTGAAGAATCTGATGGTGCTATTGTGTTTAAGGGCGAGAAGTTTGGACCTTCGCTTCATACTCGTGTATTTATAAACTCTCAAGGTTTACCAACATATGAAGCTAAGGATTTGGGAAATGCAAAAAATAAGTATGACCACTATCCGTATGATTTATCGGTTGTAGTTACAAGTAATGAGATTAAGGAATATTTCAGAGTAATGCTTACTGCTCTGAGTCAGATTTATCCTGAATTGGCCAAGAAGACCAAACATCTTTCGCATGGCATATTAAGACTTCTAACAGGTAAAATGTCTTCTAGGACGGGGAATGTAATTACGGCCGAAGCTTTAATTGAAGAAGTGAAAGGGAAAGTTAAGGGTGATGAGCAAGTAGCTATTGGGGCTATCAAATACATGATACTGCGTCAAGCTATTGGCAATGATATCGTATTCGACTTAGAGAAATCTGTCTCGATCGAAGGTGATTCCGGTGTTTATCTGCAGTATGCGTACGCCCGCGCCAACTCACTTCTCAAGAAAGCGGATTCCCAAGGTCGGACTTTGTTAGAAGTCGGACAGGGTTCAACCTTGTCCAGGGAAACCCATGAGGTTGAGAAGCTTCTACATAGATTCCCAGAGATAGTTGAGCGGGCGGCCAAGGAATATGCACCCAATTACATCACCACATATCTTACTGAGCTCTCATCATCCTTCAATAATTTCTATGCCAATGAGCAGGTGCTTAATGATTCTTCAGAATCAGCTTATAGATTGGCTATCGTCCAAGCTTTCAGTATTGTTATCAAAAATGGTTTGACCATTCTTGGTATTCCGACTCCCTTAAGTATGTAAAGTAACTTTATTTGATAGTGAGAAACTGAAGTCACTTTACAAGTGACTTTATAAGGTGTATAATACGAAAAGATAGTAATATTTAGAGACTCTTCACTTTGTCGATGACAGTTTAACTCAAGCTCAGGGAGAATCATATGGAGTTTGCAATGAAGTCGATCCTTGAGCTCGTCAAGAGTGACGTCAAGGTCTCAGCGCATGAGAGGTTCATAGTTGCTAAAAACTTCAAAAAGGGCAACGCCGGGATTTATTACCTCGGTGGTAACTTTGAAAGGTTGTTTTGTGACAAGATCGAGGAGAATGTCCCATCTGCTACACTCTCTAGTCATCGATTGGTGCAGAGCTCGACCCTTGGTCCCATCAAGGCCGAACTTGGTGAGGGTCACGAAATCTTCTTGGCTTGGCTCTTCGATAAGGTAGAGTCGCAAGCAAATGGCCGTAAGGGTGATCTCCTCGTTGACGGGCGCACAAACATTTTCTATGTTGATGGTTGCGCCGTGCTTGCACGTCGTGGAGCTAGAGATGGCTGGCGCATCATTACCGAAGAGATCTCTGATCCAGACGGATGGTTTATGGGCAGTCGTGTATTCTCCCGTAATTTGGCACTTGAATCATTGGAGACTCCAGAGCCTGAGCGAGTCTAACCCCCCCAATCAGCTGAAGCGGATTGGGGGGTAATTTTTTATCTTAAAATATGATCTGTTATAATAACTAAATATGGTTGAAAAGTCAGAACGAGCCCTAAAGGAAGAGGAAGTCATCCAATTCTGGAAGGATAATAAGATTTTTGAGAAAAGTCTGGAGAAAAAAGCTCCCAAGGGTGATTTCGTATTCTACGATGGCCCGCCATTTGCTACAGGCTTGCCACACGCCGGGAGCTTGCTTTCTTCTATTATCAAAGATGTTGTGCCTCGATACAAAACTATGAGGGGTTATCATGTCCGTCGTCGCTGGGGTTGGGATTGCCATGGTCTGCCTATAGAGAACATGATAGAGAAAGAGCTCGGTATTAAGGATAAGAAAGAAATAGAAGATAAGATCGGAGTCAAAGCCTTCAATGAAGCGTGTCGAGCGTCAGTCTTGCGCTATGCCCATGACTGGAAGCGTTATATAGAGCGTATAGGACGCTGGGTGGAGTACGACAATGCGTATAAGACCATGGATAACACTTATATTGAGAGCGTCTGGCATGCGTTGAAAAATATAAATGAGAAGGGTTTGTTGTACGAAGGTCGTAAGGTGCTCCTGTATTGCCCTCATTGCGAAACTCCCATAGCGAAAGCTGAGATCGCGATGGATAACAGCTATAGAGATGTTGCTGAAGAGTCAGTCTATGTGAAATTTAAATTAAAAGACTTTCCTAATACCTACTTTTTAGCATGGACGACTACTCCTTGGACACTACCGGGCAATGTGGCACTAGCAGTGGGTAAAGATATTGATTATGTGGAGATAAAAATAGGGGGTGAAATTCTAATTTTGGCTAAAAGCAGACTTCTTCTCATGTCTGAACCGTACGAAATCGTAGCAGAACATAAGGGAAGTGAAATGGTTGGTATAGAGTACGAGCCAATTTATGAAATTCCTGCGGCCAAAGAAGGTGGAAAGAAAGGTTGGTATGTGGCAGAAGCAGAATTCGTAAACATTGATGAAGGAACAGGGGTTGTTCATACCGCGGTGTTATATGGAGAAGACGATTATGCACTGGGACTTAAACTTGATTTGCCGATGGTCCAACTTCTTGATCATGCTGGCCATTTCAATGAGAAAGCTCCAGAACTCATAAGCGGCCAATATTTCAAGAAAGCGGAGAAGGCGATAAAGGAAGATTTGGAAAAGAGAAATCTTCTCTTTAAACGCGAACAACATACCCACTCATATCCTCACTGTCATCGCTGTGGTACCGCCCTCCTCTATAATGCTATTTCCTCATGGTTTATAAATATCCAGAAGGTAAAAGCGAAGATGATCAAGTTGAATGAAAAGATTAATTGGGTGCCGGGACACCTCAAGCATGGCCGATTCTTGAATATTGTTGAGAACGCTCCTGACTGGACTATTTCTCGCAATCGCTATTGGGCTGCGCCATTACCAATCTGGAAGGATGAAGAAGGGAAAATTATTTTGATAGGCTCTTTGGATGAGTTGAAAAAATATTCAAAAAAATCAGGAAATAAATATTTCGTAATGCGACATGGAGGAACTGAGGGAAACGCTAAAGATGTTATCAGTTACAAGAATCAAGGTAATGATCACTTAACTGAAGAAGGTAAAAAAGAAGTTTTGAAGATTGCGAGGAATCTTTCTCAAAACAAAATTGATCTAATTGTCGCTTCTCCATTTGCTCGAACTAGAGAAACTGCTGAAATAGTACGAACCGAACTTGGATTGAAAAAAGGCTCAGTAGTTTTCGATGAAAGGATTCAGGAAATAAATCCAGGCGATTATGATGGCAAGGCTTGGCCGGATTATCATTCAGACATGCTTGTTTCAGGTAGTGATTGGTTTACTCGGCATCTCGGTAACAGCGAGTCTCTTCTTGATTGTCAAAAGAGAGTGGGCGAATGTCTCTATGAAATTGAAAATAAATATCAGGGTAAAAACATACTCTTTGTCACACACGGAGGACCAGCGTGGCTATTTTATGTAAACGCGGGCATGTTTGACCCAAATAATAAAGTTTATCGTCCAGCAGATACTCACGTATTTGTCGATGAGTTTAAACGTTTTGGGAATGCAGAAGTCCGTGAGTTAGATTTTGCGCCTCTACCTCACAATGACAATTACGAAATTGATCTTCATCGCCCGTATATAGATGAAATAAATCTTGAGAAAGACGGTAAGCCTCTCAAGAGGATTCCAGAAGTGATAGACGGCTGGGTCGAGTCGGCCTCAATGCCGTTTGCCGAGTATCATTATCCTTTTGAAAATAAGAAAGAGTTTGAATCGTGCTTTCCCGGGGACTTCGTGGCTGAGTACATAGCTCAGACCCGTACCTGGTTTTACTACATGCATACTATCGCGGTGATGCTGTTTGATGATGTGGCCTTTAAGAATGTCATATCTACAGGGAATGTTCAGGCCAAGAATGGTTCCAAGATGAGCAAATCCAAAGGTAATTACACAGATCCGCTGATTCTGCTTGATAGTATCGGAGCTGATGCATTCCGCTATTACCTCATGAGTAACGTGGTGATGCGGGCGGAGGATATGCTATTTAAGGATGAAGAGGTGAAAGAAGTTCATAACCGGCTCATTAATATTTTGTGGAACGCCTTTGGCTTTTATGAACTTTATGCTACCGATGTCACTGCTTCTGCCGAGAGTAAACACGTGCTTGACCGTTGGATAATCTCTCGCTTTAGGCAATTGACGATAGAGATAACGGGAGCAATGGAGGAGTACGACTTGGTGCGAGCCAGCCGTCCAATCCGCGACTTCGTAGCGGATTTGTCCACTTGGTATATTAGGCGCTCGCGAGAAAGATTTAAGGGCGGTGATACAGAAGACAAGCAGAGTGTTCTAGCCACTACTCGCTACGTGTTTAAAGAATTTTCGAAATTGATAGCACCGATAATGCCATTTATTGCCGAAGATATGTATCAGAAAGTAAAAGAATCCAATGATTCATTGAGTGTTCACCTCGAGTCATGGCCTGAAGGTGGTAAGCCAGATAAGGATATATTGACTGCGATGGAAGAAACCAGAAGACTCACTTCTCTTGCTCTTGAAGCGCGTATGAAAGCAAATATTAAGGTTCGCCAGCCCTTAGCTCAACTTAAAATTAAGGATAAAGATTTGGAAAAAGAATATCTGGAAATAATAAAAGATGAACTGAATGTTAAGGCTGTAACAGTCGATGAAAATCTTACTGAAGAGGTCTGGCTTGATATAAATATAACTTCAGAATTGGAAGAAGAGGGGAGAGTGCGCGACGCAGTCCGTACTATTCAGGTGTGGAGAAAAGAGAGAGGGTTGAAACCTGGAGAAAGGGCGGCTTATGAAATACCAGAAGGAGGGAAAAAGTTTTTTACCAAACATGCTGGAGAAATTCAAAAAGCTACGAATGTGGAGTTCAATTGAGAATTGTAAATTAATTCCCGTGTCTTACCATATTTATACCACTAAGGGGATAATTTTGTCCGAAAGGCCGATAAAAGAAGCGGACAGAGTATACAGCATTCTTACCCGTGAGCTAGGCTTGATACACGCCACGGCACTTGGTGTGCGCAAGGAAGCCTCTAAACTTCGCGGAGCACTTGAGCCACTTTCTCTATCCAGAATATCGCTCGTAAGAGGCAAGGAATATTGGCGGATTACTTCAGGAGAATTTCTACAAAATTTTTCTTCTATGAGAGAGATGGCGAGACCTCTGTCACTTTTAGAAAAATTGGTTCAGGGTGAGGAACCTCATCCAGAATTGTTTGATGTGGTGGAAGGAGCTGTTGTGTCTAGATGGTCAACATCGGATGTTGACCAAGAGATGTTTGAGATGCGATTGGTGGCAAAAATACTCTACCAGCTAGGATATTTGCATGAGTCGGATTTAAATTTAGACCCGTCTGTTGACGAAGCTGGTAGAAAAGCCTTAATCAAAGCCATAAATATAGGTATACAGGCTAGTCAATTAACCTGAATTGCCTCTGATATAATAAAAGTCTACACTCGTACATTAAAAGCTCTATGGATCACGAAATAAAAAGCAGAATTGATGCATTAAATGAAACACTCGATTCGCGGACACGCTATAAAAATCCGAGCGATATTAGAAGTGATGTAAAAATGGGAGACACTGTAGATGTCGAAGAGAAGTGGCACAGCCCCGAACTCAATGAGATACTCACTCATGAGCACGTTCCAGAGCCACTTAATCCCGCCATGAAGAAATTCTTCATCTTTTCTATACTCTTCTTTGTTGCCACTCTTCTTGTGGCGGCTTTCGTATTTTTGGGCGGGTCCAATTTCATCTCTTCTAAGAATGTTGACATCAATGTAGTTGGGCCGACCACTGCTTCCGCGGGAGGGGTGATAGAACTCGGCATTACCGTAGAAAATAAAAATAATACGGATCTTGAGTTTGCAAACCTTTCGGCTCAATATCCACAGGATAGCCGGGATCCGCAGGACTCAAGCAAGGGGCTTTCGTTTATAAAATATGATTTAGGGGTGGTCGAAGCCGGGGAAGAAGTGTCGCATAGTATCCGCACGATTCTTTTGGGTAGTACGGGTGAAGTGAAGGAAATAAAGTTTTCTATTGAATATAAGGTAAGAGGCAGTAACGCTACATTTTACAAAGACAAGATATACGAGGTAATTATTGGAGAGGCCCCACTCTTGCTCTCCATAAAGAGTTTGTCCAAGGTTACTTCTGGAGAGAGTTTTGTCACGGAAGTGAATGTCGTACTCAACTCCACGGAGACTTTGAAAAATGTGATGCTTCGGGCCGAATATCCCTATGGCTACAGTACGGAGAGTCTGGAACCACAAGCTCTGGGAGAAAGCAATGTGTGGGCACTAGGTGATCTGGCACCGGGGGCGACAAAGAAGATCTCAATACGCGGTCGTCTGGTAGGAGAGAATCAGGATGAGCGTACCTTCCGCTTTTATCTCGGAGTGGCGGAAATTGATGGTGCTACACCAAATTTCAGAACAGTTCTGGTTTCTTCGCAGGAGACTATTACCATAGAGCGGCCATCTATCTTTCTCAATATAAGTTTCAATGGTGAGACTGTGCCGACTTACCTTGCTCCGGCGGGCCAAAATATTAATACTTCAATAAGATTCCAGAATAATTTGCCAGAGAAGCTTATTAATCCAAAGTTGGAGGTGCGCTTGTCTGGCACCGCCTTAAATAACGCCACTGTCTTTACACAGAATAATGGAGTTTATAATGCGGTCACCAAGCACATCAATTGGAATCTTCTTAACATTCAAGCGCTCCCAACTTTATCTTCTGGAGAAAGAGGGGATGTCTCATTTTTCTTCGCATCAGCACCCGAGCTGGCTCTAGTTGGAAATAGAGATATAACTCTGCAATTTATATTTACAGGGACTTCTGTTACTGACAATAAACCAATGACTATTACGGAAAATCGTACGGTCAAGATCGGCTCTCAAGTCACTCTGGGTTCGCAGGCGACCCGCTCTCTCGGTACATTTAGTAATACTGGACCAATTCCGCCACAAGTCGGCAAGGATACTACTTACACTGTATTGTGGTCTGTCAGTAATACTTACGATGATCTCAATGACACCAAGGTCACGGCCAAACTTGGCTCTGGTGTTAAATGGGTAGGTGTTCAAAGTGCTGGAGACGAGAGCGTTTCTTATGAACCATCTACCAACACTATTAGCTGGGATTTGGGGGCGATTCCTTCCGGCTTAGGGTTCTCTACACCGCCAAGAACTGCGGCTTTCCAGATTACTTTGACGCCTTCGGCTAGTCAGATCGGCAGTGTGCCGACTCTGGTCAACAGTATTGTCTTCTCGGCACGCGATACTACATTGGGCAAGAATATAACAGTACCTTCACCGGCTTTGACTACGCGTATATCAGGCGACCCAGCATTTATTCAGGGGGATGATATCGTCCAGAAGTAAGTAGTAGATAGTAAGTAATAGGAATGGTAAAATACAGAAATGCAGAAAAATGCTGATCTGATGGAGAAAGTGGTCTCTTTGTGCAAGCGCAGAGGATTTATATTCCCAAGCTCCGAAATCTACGGTGGTTTATCTGGATTCTGGGATTATGGGCCATATGGAGCCGAGTTGGCCTACAATATAAAAGATTTATGGTGGAAACGCTTTGTAAAATCGCGAGAGGATATGTACGGAATATCAAGTTCTACAATCATGCCAAAATCGGTGTGGCAAGCCAGCGGTCATCTGAAAAATTTCACCGACCCTCTCATTGAGTGCAAAAAATGTCACCATCGTTTTAGGGCAGATCATTTGAAGAATAAGAAAAAATGTCCGGATTGCGGAGGAGAGTTAGGGGAAGAAAAAGCTTTTAATACCATGTTTCCTGTTGAGACAGGTTCACTTGGCGGTGAAACAGCCAAGTCATATTTGAGAGGGGAGCTTGCCCAAGGAATGTTTGTGAATTTCAAAAATATTCTTGACACCTTTCATCCCCATATTCCATTTGGCATAGCTCAAGTCGGCAGAGCATTTAGAAATGAAATTTCTCCGAGAGACTTTATCTATCGAGTGCGGGAATTTGAAATCGCTGAATTCGAATACTTTATTAAAAAAGAAGAGTGGGAAAAGCATTTTGAATATTGGAAAAAGGAGATGCTCGAATGGCTGGATGAAATAGGAATTGATAGGAAAAAAGTCAAAGAAAACGATTTGACAGAAGATGAGAGAGCACATTATTCCAAGCGGACTGTCGATTTCGAGTATCAAGGCCCTATTGGAGATATGGAAATACAAGCTATCGCGTATAGAACGGATTATGACTTGAAAAGTCATAATGAAGGTTCTGGAGTGGATTTGAGTTTTAGAGACGATGTGGCTGGAGAAAAATTCGTACCTCATGTTATTGAACCAACCTTCGGTATCGGCAGGCTTCTCTTGGTAGTTTTGTTGGAAGCTTATACAGAAGATGATTTGGGGGGTGAAAAAAGGGTTTACCTAAAGTTGGCGAAAAATATTGCTCCAGTAAAAGCGGCTGTTTTTCCACTTCTTAAAAACAAGCCGGAATTAGTTTCTAAAGCTCGCGAAGTTTATCAGATGTTGAAAAAAGAAATTCCAAGTATAGAATTCGATGACAATGGTAACATCGGCAAGCGTTATAGAAGGCAGGATGAGATAGGTACTCCGTATTGCATCACTATAGACTTCGACACTCTTGAAAATGACACTGTTACAGTCCGCGATCGTGATTCTGGTGAGCAAGAGAGGGTAAAAATTGCAGGTTTGAGAGAAAGGATCGCATACAACTAACTTACGCTATAGCGGATTGTAGATGTAGGTGGCAGATTGAGGGAATTGGCAGTTCGTAGTAATTATTGGTAGACTTCTTTTACTATGAAATACAAGAAAACAACTTTGCCGAATGGCTTGAGGGTTATTACAATTCCGACGAATGGCAATCCAGCGGTCATGGTCTTAGTAGTGGTGGAAACCGGCTCCAACTATGAGACTAAAGCTCAAAATGGTCTTTCCCATTTCCTCGAGCATATGTGTTTCAAGGGTACTACTATGAGGCCTAAAGCCAGTGAAATAGCCAAGGAGTTGGACGGACTGGGTGCGCAAAACAATGCCTTCACCTCCAATGAATTGACTGGTTACTACGCTAAGGCGGCCAAAAAACATTTCGCCAAGCTGTTTGAGATTATCTCTGATCTTTATCTCAATCCTACTCTACCAGCCGCTGACTTGGAGAAAGAGAGGGGGGTGATATTAGAGGAGATTAGTATGTATGAAGATCAGCCACAGAGGAACGTCTGGGTAGTACTTTCGAAGCTTATGTACGGCGAGACTCCGGCGGGCAGGAGTATCCTTGGTCCGCGAGAGAATATTAAGAGATTCACCCGTGACAATTTTGTTGATTATCGAGGCGAGCATTATGTGGCTTCCAAAACTGTCGTCATAGTAGCTGGAGATGTGAGCGAGCAAGTCGTGCTCAGAGAAGTTAATAAAAATTTCAAAGATATTCCAAAGGGAAAAAGGCTTTCCAAACAAGTCGTCAGAGAAAGACAAGATTCACCAGGATTCCTTGTCTATAAGAAGAAAACTGATCAGACTCATATGGTCATGGCCTTCCGTACTTGCGGAGCCAGGGACAAGAGGACTCCGGCTCTCGCCGTCCTGACAGAGATCTTAGGTAAGGGCATGTCCTCTCGCTTGTTCACAAAATTACGTGATGAAATGGGAGCTTGTTACTATGTTCGCGCCGGACATGATCAATACACTGACCACGGGGCACTTACTATCTCCACAGGTATCAATGTTTCGCGTATTAAAGAAGTGGTGGGGGTTCTCTTAGAAGAATGTGCCAAGCTCGCCAATGTCCTTGTTTCTAATGAGGAATTGCAAAAGGCCAAAGAACACAATGTCGGCCATCTCTATATGGATCTTGAAACTACGGACTCGTTGGCTGAATTCTATGCTGATCAAGAGGTGGGCAGGGGCGACCTTGAGTCCCCATATGAGTTAGAGAAGAGGCTTAGGGCCGTCACGGCTAAAGATGTGATGAAGGTGGCGAGAGAAATCTTTAAGGACAACAATCTTAACTTAGCTATTGTAGGAGATATCGCTGATTCGAAACCGATTAAAAAAGTGTTAACTTTCAAATAGGTGGTGTGCGAATAGCCTTAACGAATAGGTACATGCAATTAAGCCCATTCGTATCATTCGATCAAATTTGTTAATATTCGTATCATGGAATCCGAAAGGCAAGAAATGGCTATCTCGACCGGCAGTTGGGCACGATTGATTGTCGTGGTGGCCTTGGCTTACGGCTTTATTTTGGTGGCCAAATTTTTCTTGGTTCTCATAGCCTCGATTATCATCGCTTCAGCCATTGAGCCAGTAGCGCTCTGGTCTAAGAGAAGGAATATCCCTCGAGTTCCAAGCGTGGTCGCTGTCTATCTTGGAGGGGCAGTATTCTTGTCTGGTTTTTTCTACTTTTTTCTCTTGCCACTCATAGGCGAGGTCTCAGGGTTTATTAAAACTCTGACCATCTATTCCAATGCAGTAGTAAGTGGCGGTATACTCTCAGACATGTTTGCCACTCAAAATGTTTTTGGCGGTCTCGACACTCCGCAACTCATTGGGCAACTCTCATCGCATCTTAATTCATGGGCGGAATTTCTTTCTCGAGGGATATTGTCGAGCCTAACTACTGTTTCTGGTGGAGTAATAAGCTTTATACTCATCATCGTCCTGTCATTCTATTTGGCTGTTCAAGAAGACGGCATAACCAAATTCCTTCGCATTATCGTGCCTCTCAAACATGAAGCCTATGTGTTAAGACTGTGGCACCGATCCCAAATAAAGATAGGACTTTGGATGCAGGGACAGATATTCCTTGGAGCCTTGGTCATGGTCTCGGTCTATTTTGGGCTCTTAATCATAGGTGTGCCACACGCACTTCTCCTTGCGGTAGTAGCTGGCATATTTGAGCTCATACCTCTTTTCGGGCCAGTGCTTGCGGCTATTCCGGCGGTATTTGTTGCCTATGCATCGCTTGATATGACCACGGCGCTCATCGTGGCTGGCCTTTACCTTGTCATACAGCAATTTGAGAATCACATTATCTATCCATTGGTGGTGAAAAAAGTTATTGGCATGCCCCCAATAGTTTCTATTATGGCCCTAGTTATTGGCGGGGAGCTTGCGGGATTCTTGGGAATTATTGTAGCGGTGCCTGTTGCCGCAGTAGTAATGGAGTTCCTGTCTGACCTTGAAGAGAAGAAGATTGCTAAATTGGCCGCGGAAGGTTCAACAACTTAGAATGTCTGAGAAGAAAAGCTTCTACATAACTACTACGCTCCCTTACGTAAATGCGGAACCGCATATCGGCTTCGCATTGGAAATATTGCAGGCCGATGTATTGGCTAGATGGAATAGAGAATTAGGTAAAGAAGTTTTTTTCAACACTGGCACAGATGAACATGGTCAGAAAATTTTTGAAGCAGCAGAAAAGGCAGGGAAAGATGTGCAAGAATATACAGATTATTATGCTGAGAAGTTCGAAGAACTGAAAAGCGCCTTGAGTCTTACATATAACGCCTTTGTCAGAACTACCAATGAGAACCACATTAAGGCCGTGCAAGAAATATGGAAGAGGTGCAAAGATAATGACGATATTTATGAAAAAGAATTTGAAGGTCTGTACTGTGTAGGATGCGAGAGATTTTTATCCCAAAGGGATCTAATTGATGGCAAGTGTCATATTCACCAAGCTGAACCACAATTATTGAAGGAGAAGAATTGGTTTTTTAAATTCAAAAGATATGAGGAGAAACTGTTGAAATATCTACAAAATCCAGAAGTTATCATTCCAGATTGGCGCAGGGAGGAGGCGATAAACTTCGTAAGAGATGGATTAGAGGACTTCAGTATTTCTAGGGACAAAAGTCGTCTCTCTTGGGGCATTCCGGTACCAGAAGATGATACTCAGGTGATGTATGTATGGTTTGATGCTCTGACGAGTTATATCTCAACTCTCGGTTGGCCCAATGAAGAAGAGGATTTTAAGAAATTCTGGACAGAAGGCAGTACTCTTCAGGTGGCTGGCAAAGATCAAGTGAGGTTTCAATCTCTCATGTGGCAAGCGATGCTTATGTCGGTCAATGTAAGAAATACGGACAAAATCTTCTATCATGGATTCATCAATTCTGGTGGGCAGAAAATGAGTAAGTTGCTGGGAAATGTAATAAGTCCATACGAGTTGGTAGAAAAATATGGCACCGACGCGACCCGTTACCTTCTTTTGCGCCACATACATTCTACGGAAGACACGGATGTTACCTGGGAAAGATTGGATGAGTGGTATGAATCCGGTCTTGTAAACGGTTTAGGCAATCTGGTTGCTCGTATTATGAAGCTCAGCGAAACTTATGTAGACAAACTGGTATTCACTCCGCACCAATCTCATGGCACTGTTCAATCCTTGTTAACTAAATTTGAGATACATAAAGCCTTGGATCACATCTGGGGAGAAATAGCCGATCTTGATGTGTTCATACAAAATGAGAAGCCGTGGGAGAGTAAAGATCCAGAGGTGCTCAATGATATCGTTTCCCGCCTTTATCATATTGCCCATTCTCTTATCGTCTTCATGCCTGAAACTGCAAAGAGAATAGAAGAGTGTATTGAAGAAAACAAAAAGCCAGAAAATCTTTTCCCACGACTCAATGCCTAAATATTTTGATATTCATTCTCACTTAAATTTCTCAGACTATGAGAAGGATTTGGAGGAAGTGATAAAAAGACTCAAAGATTCTGATACGCACACCATTACTATTGGAACGGATTTTGAGTCGTCAAAAAAAGCTGTGGAGTTGGCGGAAAAATACGAAGAAATTTATGCCTGTATTGGTATCCATCCTGTAGACAAGACTAGCGAAATTTTCGACGAAATTGCTTTCGCCGAACTGGTCAAGCATTCTAAAGTGGTTGCTATTGGGGAGTGTGGCTTGGACTTCTATCATGCGGATAAGAGTATTGATTATGAAAGACAGGAGGCACTACTTCTCTTCCAGATAAATTTTGCTCTCAATCACAATAAACCTTTGATGATACACGCTCGTAATGCTTACGAAGAGCTCCTCTCTATTCTTGAACCTCTCAAAAAGATATATGGAGACAAACTGCGCGGCAACATCCACTTCTTTGCTGGTAATTGGGAGATAGCCCAACGCTTCATTGCTATAGGATTCACTCTCTCATTTACTGGAGTTATTACCTTCGTCCATGATTATGATGAAGTCATTAGAAACGCCCCCTTAAGCTCTATAATGTCTGAGACTGACGCCCCTTATGTAGCCCCGATTCCATATAGGGGGAAGAGGAATGAACCAAGCTATGTCAGTGAGGTGGTCAAAAGGATGGCTGAAATAAGAGGTGTGAGTTTGTGGACTGTTCAAGAGGCGCTTGTCGAGAATGCCCTTAATATGATAAGGTAACCCAGCAATGCAAATTTACGAGTTGGGCTATCTCATACTGCCAAGCATTCCAGAAAACGAGCTACCTTCTGTTGTCTCCAAGATAAAGACTCTTATCGCAGATGCAGGTGGCAAGGAAATTGACGGGGAAGAGCCATTTAAATACGAATTAGCTTATACGATGAGTAAGACCATTGGAGCAAGCCGCTATGTGATAGATGACGCCTATATTGGCTGGACTAAGTTCGAACTGGAGCCTGTTCAAGCTGTGGCTATAAAGTCTGAGATCGATAAGATAGACGAAGTTCTGCGCTCACTTCTTGTGAAGGTTCCTCGCGAAACTGGCTTCACCTTCGCCAAGGCCAAAGCACTTATAGCCGAGAAGTCCGCCACTCTCGAAGCTCTCGAAAGGGAAAAGGAGAAGGCAGAGGTTATCAAAGAACCCGTGGTAGGATAAATTCTATAAACTCACTATAAATAATTTTATGTACTTCAATCGCGCTATCATTATCGGTAACCTTACTCGCGACCCGGAGCTGCGCTCTTTGCCGTCCGGTATTCAGGTGGCCACACTCTCTGTAGCTACCAATCGCGTTTGGAAGGACAAGAATGGTGCCAAGCAGGAAAGCGCGGATTATCACAATGTGGTAGTCTTCGGTCGTCAGGCAGAGACCTCGGCACAATACTTGCGCAAGGGTGCCTCTCTTCTTGTGGAAGGTCGGATGCAGACACGAAGTTGGGATGATGCCGCAGGAGTGAAGAAGTATCGTACTGAAATAGTTGCCGATAGGATACAATTCGGTCCGCGACGCGACGGCGTCGCTCCAGCCGATACCAAGGCGGTAACAGGTAAGCCGGCAGAAGCTAATGATGTTCCAGCTGAGACTATTGAATATCCAGAAGAGAATATTAATATTGACGACATTCCGTTTTAGCTTTAGCTAAAACGTCCCGAGCACCGAGGGGCCAAATCATTAACATGACAATGAAAAATTACTTTAAAGAAAATAAAATAGATTACATCGACTACAAGGATATTGATACTCTTAAGAAGTTTCTCACTCCTCATGCTCGTATCCAATCCAAGAAGCGCTCCAGCGCTCCTTCCAAGAGTCAGCGTTCTCTCGCCATAGCTATTAAGCGTGCTCGCTTCATGGGGCTTTTACCATACGTTAGCAGGTAGTAAACTATAAGCATGCGTATACCGTATGCTGTGAAAGGGGTCGTGTTACTGCCTGCAATTGTCGGCCTGATGTCTATGTTGAAAGCTTTCTGCTCAAACTTGGACGATAGTACGTGTTTCGCAGATTACTTCGCGGTGCCGATTTTCTTGCCTCTTGTTGCTATATACAATATTTTTGGTGAAGAAGTTGTTGGGGTGGGGAATGAGCTTCTATTTGTATTCTCGTATTGGGGAGCCATAGGAGTCCTAATTGGATTTATACTCGATCTGTATACTCACCGGTCTCCGTATTCACCCGAACAACATCCCCTTCCTTCACAAACATTGGCACCTGTACTTCTGCCCCAGTCTCCAAAACCACCATTTTAGTCGCACCCTGTGCGGTATTACCCTTAGTTGTGCTGTGAGCCTCAACGACCTTGAGCTCTATCTTGATAGGTATCTTGATTCCGATAATTTTACCTTGCCCTTTTGGATTCAAAGGGTCATCAAAGAGCATGGAGTCGACAATAGTATTAGGCTTTAAAAATTTTGAACCTGGGCCAATCATTTCTTCCGGAAGTTGAAAACGTTTTGAGAGGTCTTTGGCATCACAGAACCAGAATTCTCCTTTGTTTGTATAAAGATACTTAACTTCCTTTTTACCAATATTAGCTTCCTCGACCTTGTCCGAGACGTGGAAAGAGACCTCGGTGATGCGGCCAGTGATAAGATTTCTTAACTTAGTAGCATTTACCGGCTTCCTCTGCTGTTTCCTAAAGACATGCGAGCCGACAACTTCCCACGGCTCCTTTTCGAAAATGATGTATTTGTGTACCGTGACTTCGTTGTAGTCCAACATAGTTTTAGAAATATAGCTTAATTAAGCCTTTTTATGTACTTGACAAATATATCTTTTTGGTGTATGATTATAAATAGCTAGTTCACCGAGGAGCGATCCTCACAACCGCCAGCGATGGCATCCCAGCGATGGAACAGGAGACGGCAGTGAAATTAAAAGTTTTTGTCGAAATATTTGGTGAGCCCATGGAGAAGAGAGTAAACAAGTGGCTCTCCAGCAAGAAAGGTAAGATCGAGATCAAGCACTCACACACCGTCTCTGGCGCAACCGGTGTGTGTAAGAATGTTTGGCTCTTCTTGCTCTACGAAGATAAGGAATTGACCTAGCCGGTCGAGCAGAATGCCATGCTCGACCGGCTTTCTGCTTTATACCTCTTTAAACTTCGCTCTAATTTCTTTGAGAAGTTGTGTGGAGATAGGTTTATTTTCACGCAAGAAGGTGCGCGTGGCGTCGTAGCCTACAGCCAACTTTTCATTATTGAACTTGTATGTGCTACCAGTTTTTTGCACGAGACCAAATTTCTCTCCAAGAGCGATGAGTTCACCTTCGCGGGAGATGCCTTCGTTGTACATGAGATCAAACTCAGTTTGTTTGAATGGTGCGGCGACTTTATTCTTGACCACCTTTACTCTAGTGCGGCCACCCATTACTTCATCACCCTTTTTAATCTGTGCTATGCGACGTATGTCGAGGCGTACGGAAGTATAGAACTTAAGAGCCTTACCTCCTGTAGTGGTTTCTGGATTACCGAACATCACTCCGATCTGCATTCTGATTTGGTTAATGAAAATGACGATGGTCCTGGATTTGGCCACGATGGCGGTGAGCTTTCTCAAGGCTTGGCTCATGAGTCTGGCCTGCTTGCCAACATGGTACGCGCCCATGTCACCCTCGATCTCGTCCTTGGGGGTAAGAGCTGCCACAGAGTCTATGACGATGACATCGAGCTTGCCGGAACGCACGAGCGAATCCACGATCTCGAGCGCCTGCTCACCTGTGTCCGGCTGGGAAATTAGCAATTCATCAATCTTGACACCTAAGCGCTTGGCGTACTCCGGGTCCATGGCGTGTTCAGCGTCTATGAAGGCGCAAATGCCACTGAGCTTTTGAGCCTCGGCGATGCAATGCAGCGAAAGAGTAGTCTTGCCGGAAGATTCCGGACCGAAGATTTCTATAATGCGTCCGCGAGGGAGTCCTCCGACGCCGAGTGCCGCGTCAAGTCCGATCGAGCCGGTGGAGATAGCATCTACGCCAACTCTCGGCTTATCACCCAGTTTCATTATTGAATCTTCGCCGAACTTTGTGCGAATAGCATCAAGTGTATCGTCGATATTTTTCCTATCTGCTTCTTTGCTCTCTGTCTTTGATGTTTTGGTCATGGTGTTAATTTGATATTACTCGAACACTTCTTTGTGTCTCATGCCCGAAGCGATCTCGGACTTTGACGGTCATTATACTGAGTCCTTGGGCCACTATCAATTTTTCATCCCAGAGACCGTTCTCGTCTGTAAAGATTTGTCGGTCATTGAGGCTCATCCAAGCAATATTCTTGGCGCGACCGCTTATGGTGACAGTAGAGCCCAAGACGGTAGCACCATCTTGGGGGGCATCAATCCAGACCAGCGGGCCCAATATGAGGAAGCGGGCTTGATATAAGGAGTAGGCAGTAAGGAGAAAGAAGAAAGCAGTTAATATGACATGCTTTGGTCTAACATCTATTATCTTCATAAACTTTCTTTTTCTGCATTGTCCCCACCCACTTCGTACTCCGTACTTCTTACTTCTACCCCAATCACTTCACGAGGTTTGGCTCCGTCACCAGCGGAGATTACGCCGCGTTCCTCGAGCATGTCCATAAGTCGCGCGGCGCGCGCGTAACCAATGCGGAGCTTCCTTTGGAGATATGATGTGGAAGCTTTGCCGGCGTGGACAATAGTTTCGCGAGCTTCCTCATAAAGGTCATCATCATCTCCATCAAATTCGTCATTCTCAAGACTTGTAGAAAAGATGGCGTTGCTTGTATTGTTGGCAGTGAAGTTTATCTCATCACGTAGTTCATCGGCATAAGAATCCTTTAGATGTTTAACTACGGCCTTGACCTCGGCTTCGCGGATAAAGGCGGATTGGATACGTATAGGCTTGCTCATTTCTCCAGATTGGAAGAGCATGTCGCCCGCGCCAAGAAGTTTTTCCGCACCGGGGGAGTCAAGGATGGTGCGTGAATCGATTTGTGAGACGACTTGCAGAGCGACGCGAGAGGGGATATTGGCTTTAATCAGGCCGGTAATGACATTCACCGACGGCCTTTGTGTTGAAAGTATGAGGTGTATACCTACGGCACGACTCATCTGGGCCAAGCGTACGATAGCCGATTCAAGCTCTCTGGGGTAGCTTTGCATAAGGTCAGCAAGCTCATCGATGACCACTAGTATATAAGGCATGGCGTCTGGGAGTTCTTCACCCTCCTTCTTCTTGTCTAGGGTAGGAGAGAAAACATTTTTGTGGTACGAACTTACATCGCGCACGCTGGCTTTCTCTAGAATGTCGTAACGACGCTCCATTTCCTTGGCTAGCCACTTCAATGACATGATAGCTTTCTTGGGGTCGGTAATAACAGGTGTGAGTAGATGAGGGATACCGTTGTATAGAGTGAGTTCTACACGCTTCGGGTCTATCATGATAAATTTCAGATTTTCCGGAGGATTTCTGTATAGAAGGGAATTAATAATGGCGTGTATGGTGACGGATTTACCGGAACCGGTCGCGCCAGCGATGAGCAGGTGTGGCATCTTAGAAATATTGTCGAAGATGGAATGACCTGTGATGTCCTTACCAAGTGCTATGAGGAGAGGCTTGTCGGATTTGGTGTACTCACTTTCGGAGATGAGGGAACCAAGTCCAATAGTGGACTTGGCCGTGTTTGGAATCTCTATACCGACAAGGGACTTCCCCGGGATGGGCGCTTCGATACGCACAGGGTGCGCCGCGAGAGCTAGCTCAAGATTGTTTTGGAGGCCTAGAATCTTTGAAAGTTTGACGCCTTCAGCCGGCTTCAACGCGTAGCGGGTTACTGATGGGCCGATAGATATTTCATCCATCTCAACCATGATGCCGAAGTTCAAAAGAGTTCTCTTTATAATATTGGCATTGGCCTTGATGTCCCCCACTCCGGGCTTACCGCTATCTCTCTCTAGAAGTGCCAAGGGCGGTGGAGCCCACACCTTACCACTCTTGCGCGTTATCATCGGCACAAATCCTTCGCTTTCGGATTTTTTAGATTTGTATGCTAGAGCTTCAGTAGTCTTGTCTCTAGGTTCTACTCTTTCAACTTCTTCTATAGCCTTCTCTATGGCGGCAACTTCGAGCGCGCTCTGTTCTTCAAAGTCAGCTTCTTTTGAAAATAGTTGCTTAAACCAGCCTATAAGGTTTAGCCTCAACGGGATGTCAAAGATGACAAGCACTCCTATAATCATTAAGGCTACCAAGAATAAGGCAGTCACATAAATGTCGAAAAGTCCGACCAAAGGATTAGATATAAGTTCTCCAACTACGCCCCCCTTAGTAGAAACTAAATCTACCAAACCTAATGCCGAAAGGAAGAGAAGCGAAGAGCCGAATATCTGTGGAATGGCGAATTCACGTTCACGTTCGTGGAGTAGGGATATACCCAAGAGAAGGGAAACTCCCGGCATCAGGTAATAGCCGATGCCGAAGAGAGTAGAGAGGAGCTCGTATGAGACAGAGCCTACGCGCCCAGCTGCCTCGAAAGCTGCCAACAACAAGAAGGCCGAAATCACAACAGAAAAGATACCCAAAATAGTGTTGAAAGTCTCTCGAGAGGTCAGTCTAAAAGTAAGAAATTTAGACATCTCGCCATCACTGTATTCCCCCTTCTTTTTGCGTGCCATTTTAAAATATTTCTTGTCAATCATATCACGAGCTACCGCTACCTCGTAGTCAGGTTGTAGATTCGGATTAGTGCAATACACTAGTCTGTGGTTGTAAAATTTGTCCATTAGTAACATAATGGACTTACTTAGTTTAAGGGACAAAAGATAGAATATAAAGGACAGATAAGAGACATATAAATTTAGAAAATGTCTGATATTTTTACAAAAACACAAAGAATCTCATCTGCTATGTATTTTGTTACCAGTTTTTTTGATGATAGAGAGCCATTAAAGTGGAGATTGAGAACTTTGGCTCTAGATTTGGCAGGAGATATGGTAAAAGACAAATTTAATATATCCAAAGAAATACTCTCCCTTTTTACTATAGCTAAAAATACTAATCTTATCTCCGAGGATAATCACAGCATCTTGGTTGCCGAGTTATCTAAACTTGGGAAAGAAGTAGAAAACCCTTTGTATCAAATGTTTTTTCACGAAGTGCCTAGTGGGGAAAGAATATTGCCTCCACAAAATATGACTGGAACAATAAAGGACAAAAATGTAATGAGAGAGCAAGGAGTGGTTAAGCATGAGGTAAGAGCAGTGGCACTTAATAAGCCATTGAAGGAGTTTGGAGTTGTCTCTGTCAAGAAGAATAGTCGTCAAGGTGCCATTATTGGCCTCCTTAAGCGTAAAAGAGAGATAATGATAAAGGACATTGCCCCACTTGTAACCGGGTGTAGTGAGAAGACTATCCAAAGAGAACTTCTAGCTATGGTGGCGGACGGAATCCTTAGGAAAATAGGGGAAAAACGCTGGAGTAGGTATTGCCTCGCAGGAAGTATCTAACCTTTGCTTACAACCTAGCCTAGACTTGCATAATTAGATAGAAAGGCTAAAATGGTGTTATCCACAGTACTTTTAGGTACTTTGGCGGAATATCGTTATAATTTATGAGTGTGCATTAGTAGATGTCCCCATGAGATAGCTTTTCGGCATCTCATGGGGCTTGCCGGTGAAGGCACAACCGTTACTGGCAAATTAGTACCCGCAAGCGGGGCCCACAATTTAGAAATTAATTAATAGGGCTCTCGTAAGCGCATTAGAAATAAAATTACAAAATGTTAAAAATGAAAATCGCAAAGATCGCTGGAATCGCAGTAGGCGCAACCGTTGCCTTTGGTGCTTTTGTACCAATGGCAGGCGCTGTGACTGTTGCTGAACTTCAGGCTCAGGTCAATGCACTTATGGCACAACTCGCTGCCCTTCAGGGTAGTTCAGCTGTGTCTACCAGCGCTGCAGTCACTTCTGACTTGACTGTCGGTAGCTCTGGCGCACAAGTATCCGCTCTTCAGGGCGCACTTGTAGCACAGGGTCACCTCGTCATGCCAGCAGGTGTAGCTACTGGTTACTTCGGTTCTCTTACTAAGTCCGCAGTTCAGAAATGGCAGGCAGCCAATGGCGTTTCAGCCACTGGTTACTTCGGTCCTCTTTCTCGAGCTAAGTACAATGCTTCTGCTCCTGCAGTTACTGCTCCCGTCTCAACAGTTGGTATCAGTACTCCTGGAGTTGAAGGCACCATTGCTGTTTCTGTCAATCCTTCTCCAGCAGCTGGAACAAAGCTCTATGAAGGTGAGCAAAAGAAGCAGATTCTTGGTCTCAAGCTTGAAGCTAAGGCTTCTGACATCAAGGTTGAGAGAATCAAGATTGACCTTGACTCTGTTACCAACACAGGCGACAACCTGACCTACACCAAGATTGCTTCCAAGATCTACGTCATGGACGGTTCTACCGTACTTGCATCTGCAGATCTCAACAGCACTACTGTAGTTAAGGATGGTTCTGATTACTTCATTACCCTCTCTGGCTTCGGTTACGTTGTTCCTGCTAACAGCACCAAGGTTCTTTACATCGCTCTTGATGCTAAGGCTTCTTGGGACTCAGCTTACGACAACGACAGCTGGTCACTCGGTATTCCGGCTAACGGCCTTCGTGGCATAGACGGTGTTGGTGTGAATGAGTACGGCCCTTCTACAGCTTTCTCCCGCGAGTTTACCTCTGCGGCTGACCTCGTAGATTCCGCTACTCTTGCTGTTTCTCTCAATTCAGCTAGCCCAGAGACAAACCAGGTTATCTGTAAGTCTGGTACAGACACTAACGACTGTGATCTTCTCGAGCTCGTGAAAGTTGATTTCAAGGCAGAGAAAGACAACGTTACTCTTACCGATCTCGTGGTTGACCTCGTTCGTACGAACAACGCTACCCCTGCTACTACAAACGTGGCTACCACTACTGTTGCTTACCTCTACGATGGTTCTACTCTCATAGGTTCAGCTTCTGTAGCTGGTACTTCTGCTACTGTTTCTGGTGCGACCTTCGCTGACATTGACTATGTGATCCCTAGGGACACTACCAAGACCTTGTCTGTTAAGGTTGACGTTAGAACTGCGCAATTGGCTTCTGATACTTATGCAGCTGACATCGATACTGCTGACGTAACAGCAGAGAATTCTGCTGGCACAGCTATTACTGAATCTGGCACTGCACAAGGCAAGACTCTGACCATCCGAAAGGTTGGTCCTCAGGTCACTTTGGTTTCCAAGTCGATTGTTGGACCTGCCACTCCCCAAAACAACGGAGTTACGACTAACGTATCTACCTCTACTTTGACTGCTACGTTCAACATTAAGATCAAGGCAGTTGGTGGAGTACTCTCGCTTGGTAGCGCTGCTTCTAGTACACCTTTGTTCGCAAGCTCCACAGCTTCGTTCAAGGTCTACCGAAACGGTTCCTACGATGCTCTGATCTCAGCTGGCGCAACCTCAACTGCGTATACCATCCCAAATGGTTGTGGCGCGAACGGAACGAATACTTGTGACCTTGCAGATGGTGCTGAAGTTACTGTCCCTGTTACCTTCCTGATTATAGGTAGAACTGTAGGCGGTGTAACTCTAACGACTGGCAGCGTCTACTCTGTAGGCTTAGAAGGTATTACTTGGTTCAACGCTACGACTGGTTCTTCTCAGACCACCACCTTCATGGCTGGTCTCACTGACTGGAGGACAGCTGACGTTTCCTTCCCGTAATCCTTCCAAGGATTGCTAAGGTCTCTGCACTAGTCAGAGAGAACAAAAACACCCCTACCGGGGTGTTTTTGTTCTATAATTTAGGGATGCATTATTTTTATAAAGTCTTTTTTCGCTCGGCTTTTCTATGGATAATCTTTCCTCTCTTTGTTTATGCTCAAGGAGCGCTGGTAAATATTAATACGGCGGATTCCACAGGACTACAAACATTAAATGGCGTAGGTCCGGTCAAGGCCGCCGCGATTATAGGGTACCGGAATTTAAACGGCCCATTTGAAACGATTGAGGAAATCAAGAATGTGAGCGGTATAGGCGAAGTGACATACGCCAACATAAAAGATTACATCACCATAGGCGATCCGCCATCTGCATCGGTACAAAACACAAGTACATCCGCTCCCAATAATAGCGCTTCGTCTGTGCATTATGGTTCGGTCCCTATTTCCAATACAGACAAAGGAAAGGATGTATATATAAGTGCGGGCCGTGATCGGCTTGGTACGGCAGGCAGTCCCATGGAGTTTGCGGCGAAAACCGATCTTGACTACACCAAGAGTAGTATCTTCAAATGGAATTTCGGAGACGGTAGTCAGAGTGGTGGATCAATTTTGAATCATACATATGAATACGCGGGTGAGTATGTTGTGGTGCTAAATGTATCTCTGCCATCCGGTCAGGCGATATCGAGGATAAATGTCAAAATTATCAATCCAGAAGTTACTGTCTCGCTTGCTACCGCTGATAGAATAGAGCTTAAGAATAGCTCAAAGAATGAAGTGAATTTATACGGCAGGGTGTTGTGGTCCGGGGCGAAAACATTTGTCTTCCCCCAAGATACTATTGTTGGGGCGGGACAAAGCATATCTTTCAGTTCTAAGGTGACAGGGCTTAGGCCGGATACGATGAGAAATGTCACCATTATGGTTATAGGAGATACAGAGCAGAATAAATTATGGGCAAAGATAGAAGAACAGAGATCAAAAGAGATTATCAATCTGGAGAAAGAGCTCGGAATAATCGAAGAAAAACTGGCCAACATTTATAATAGTGTTCCGCAAAATATTGCAAAGGATATCCCTACTACGACTGTTTCGGTTGAACCGATATTTAGAGAAGATGATGAAGCTAGAACATCCACTGCGGTAAGATCAGGCTGGTTTGATGTTTTCAAGCACTTTTTCTTGAGGACCAAATAATATGGTAAAGTCCCTTGTATGGTGAAGAAAGTTTTATTCATCTCAATCGTATGCTCGGTGCTGTTTCTGGGTGTGGCAAATGATGCCTTCGCCGAAATTACTTCATCATATACAGTAGATGAGAAGTCCCAAGTTATGTTTGGGGACTCTACGGTAGTCTCTGGACACGAAGGGCTTGAGAACTACACGCACGAGTATGTAGATAGCTACCTTCATCTTACTTTTACCTATACTCACCACACCATAACTTTCTCAAGCTTCCCTCCCCTCTTATATATAACGGCTCTCGACCCAACCACTACCTCTTCTCCAACCGTAAGGACTACAAATGTTATCTACCAACTTCTCTCTGGTACGCATGGGACAGATTGGTATTCTTACGATGTCCAGTTCGATGCTACTGGCTATACCACTATAGTCAAGAAAGCTGGTACGACCGAGATAGTCAATGCGCATGTGACGGTGTCTGGGCAGACGAGCACCGACTGGGCAGCGTTGGCCAATAACTTCGACATGGTTCCGTCCACGCTCTTCTCTATGTCATTTACTCCGTTTTTAATATTTGATGCCCCAGCGTCGTCTGACAGTTCTTCTGGTTCATCATCATCTCATCGTGATGGGGATAGACCTAGGTGCGTGGACACATTGGCCGGTCTATATTGTCTCAATGAAGAGGTAAGGGAATATTATATAAGACACAATATGGGAATGCTCATATATATTCTTCAAGAGCTTGTCACCAGGCTTTCGGCTGGTGAGATATAGTGTGATGATGGATGATGAGTAGGAGGATAAATTAATTCCTGATAATTTTAAGGGTGGACCTTGTGGTCCACCCTTGCACCTGCATCACATAGTGCCGACTTTCAGATTGGCGAGCTCGTGTTTGTACAATGTTTCCTTGTGCTTGAGCTCCACAAGGAGTTCGGCGGCAGCGACTCTCTCCATCATCGACATACTGGCGTTGCGAGTGTCTCTACTTGCGGCTTGAATGTCTCTCTCGAGTGCAGAGAGGCGAAACTGACAGAGCGAGCGTAGCCCATTCTGCGACAGTACCACTCTAAGGAGTGGTAAGATACTGCTTACCATAGAACCCTCCGATTAGAACCATAGTACGATAAATCTGCAGAGTCAACTAGATATTATACGACCACATTTGACACAATTTTTGATTGGGTATAAAATGATTCTTACCTAGAAATGTTTATAAACCATAACCTCAAAAAGCGGCAAAGATAGCTCTATTGAGCTGTTTTATGGGTTAAGACCCCGTCGCTCCTGAGCGACGGGGTCTTCATTTCTACGGTTGATAGTACTTTGTCAAATTAATCCCACCACGAATTATTGATCCAAGAGGGTCTTTTCGGATTTGTAGGTGGACAAGATTTTCTGTCTTCTGATTGTAGGAAGACAGAAACAAAAGCCTCGGTTCTAGCAGACCGGGGGCTAAGTGAGAGTTTATCCTGAGTTTATGGTTTGACAGGCTCACCACAGTGAGTTTATCGAATCTGTCGAAGGGTTGATTTCATTTAGCAGGACAGAAATCCTGGTGCCCGCGTCACTCGCAGGTGTCAGGAGAAGTAAGCTCAGTTATTTGTAGAAATAGCTGAGTGTGGTTTTTAAATTTCCTAATAGGAAATTTAAGGGCGTACGGTGGATGCCTTGACTAGAAGATGGTGATGAAGGACGTGGCTTGGCGGCGATACGCTTCGGGGAGGTGCCTAGCAACCTTTGATCCGGAGATGTCCGAATGGGGAAACCCGCTATCTATTGATAGCACCATGCAAATTATGCATGGAATACACCCAGTGAAGTAAAACATTTCAGTAACTGGAGGAATAGAGAACAATTGTTATTTCGTTAGTAGCGGCGAGCGAAAACGAAGAAGCCCAAACTCAGTTTCAATCTTTGGTTTTGGAATCTCAAAGAAGCTCAACTTCCACTTGGAAGTTGAGCTTCCAAGTGAGCTTCTTGCCAAAGATTGATGCTGGGAGTTATAAGGCGGAGACGTTCCATATTTATATGGAAGAGGAGTTAAAAAATTTATGGTTAGAATAAGCTTCTGGAAAGAAGCACCCCAGAGGGTAATAGTCCCGTGTTCGAAAATCATAAATCTCTTTTGTTTCCGTTCTTGAGTACCTCGAGACACGAGTAGCTCGGGGGAATTTGCCGGAACTAACCGGTAAGGCTAAATACACTTCTAGATCGATAGTGAACTAGTACCGTGAGGGAAAGGTGAAAAGAACCCCGGAAGGGGAGTGAAATAGACCTGAAACCGTATGTCTACAAGGAGTCGGCGAGGTTCTTCGGAACCTCTACGGCGTGCCTATTGAAGAATGAGCCAACGAGTTTTAGCATGCTGCGCGGCTAAGTCCCCACAAAGGATGGAGCCATAGGGAAACCGAGTGTGAATAGCGCGTTTACCCTGAGAGCAATCGAAGGGTTGGTAGTATGCTAAAGACCCGAAGCCAGAGCGAGCTTGTCATGAGCAGGGTGAACCCCGACGAAAGTCGGGGGGAGGCCCGAACCCGTTTGCCGTGCAATACATTGGGATGACTTGTGATAAGAAGTGAAAAGCTAATCGAGCCTGGTAATAGCTGGTTCTCTCCGAAATAGCTTTTGGGCTAGCGTCGAGTGTTCCTAAGAGAGGTAGAGCACTGGAAGGTCTGGACAGGGCGAAAGCTCGCTAGACCTATCAAACTCCGAATTCTCTTAGTTAAAAACTCGGCAGTTAGACGGCGGGGGCTAAGCTCCGTGCGTCAAAAAGGAAACAGCCTAGATCTCTATTTAAGGTCCCTAAATTCATGCTAAGTGCACTTAAGGAGGTGAAATTTCCCTGACACTGAGGAGGTTGGCTTAGAAGCAGCCATCCTTTAAAGAAAGCGTAACAGCTCACTCAGTCAGAGATTTTGCACCGCAGATTCATGGGGCTAAGCATGGTACCGAAACTGAGGGTTTCAGTTCTCAATTTTGGCTTTTTGGAAGCTCAACGAAGCTCAACTTCCACTTGGAAGTTGAGCTTCCAAGTGAGCTTCTCGCCAAAATTGAGAACTGGAGCGGTAGGAGAGTATTCGCATCTGCTGTGAAGGCGAAGGGGCGACCCACGCTGGAGCGTTGCGAAGTAAGAATGTTGGCACAAGTAACCACAATGCGGGTGAGAAACCCGCACGTCGATAGAACAAGGTTTCCCACTCAACGATTGTCGGAGTGGGGTTAGTCGGGCCTAAGGAAATGGAGAGATCCGCATCCGATGGACACAGGGTTAATATTCCCTGACTGACTATGCAAGTGATGGGAGGACGGAGGTAAGTATGTATCGCGCATTATCGGATTTGACGTTTGTGCCTCAAGAGCGGTGTCCTGGAAAATCCGGACCCTGGTTTAAATACCGATCTCAACTGGAGCGAAAATGTCCCGGTTCGCCGGGGGAAATGATACAAAGCTACCTCCCAAGAAAAATCTCTAAACTTATTGCATAGCATCCGTACCGCAAACCGAAACAGGTGTTCACGTCGAGAAGACGAAGACGAACGAGTGAGAGGTCCCCAAGGAACTCGGCAAAAAAGCAGCCGTAACTTCGGAATAAGGCTTGCCCCTTTTATTAGGGGCCGCAGCTAAAGTATCTCTGGCAACTGTTTACCAAAAACACAGCTCCCTGCGAACTCGCAAGAGGATGTATAGGGGGTGACACCTGACCAATGCCAGAAGGTTAAATACGGGCGGTGATTGTCGCAAGACATGAGCTGACTTGTATAAGCCCTGGTGAATGTCGGCCGTAACTATAACGGTCCTAAGGTAGCGAAATTCCTTGTCTGGTAAGTTCAGACGCGCACGAATGGTGTAATGACTGGAGAACTGTCTCGGGGACTTGCTCGGTGAAAATACAATACCGGTGAAGATGCCGGTTTCCTGCAGTTAGACGAAAAGACCCCAGGAGCTTTACTGCAACTTGATATTGAGCTTACGGTCACGATACGTAGCATAGGTGGGAGACTTTGAAGTTTGCCTTTCGGGGCAGATGGAGTCGCCAGTGAAATACCACTTTTCTAGATTGTAAGTTCTAACCTCGACGGAAAAAACGGCGAGAAACAGTATCTGGCGGGCAGTTTTAGTGGGGCGCTATCCTCCTAAAAAGTAACGGAGGAGTCTATTAAGGTCAGCTAGGCGCGAATGGAAACCGTGCCGATAGTGTAATGGCACAAGCTGGCTTGACTGTGAGTCGTACATGACAAACAGATGCGAAAGCAGAGCATAGTGAACCGACAGTACGCATTAGATGCGGCTCGGGATTATCGGATAAAAGCTACCCTGGGGATAACAGGCTGGTTGCGCCTAAGCGTCCATAGCGACGGCGCAGTTCGGCACCTCGATGTCGGCTCAACTTATCCTGGAGGTGAAGAAGCTTCCAAGGGTATGGCTGTTCGCCATTTAAAAAGTTACGCGAGCTGGGTTCAGACCGTCGTGAGACAGGTTGGACTCCTATCTACTGCAGGCGTTCGTTTCTTGAGGGGATTTGCTCCTAGTAAATTTTGCTACTTCAAGTAGAAATACTTGATGACAAAGTGGCTAATAACGGTGAAATCTTGCTAAGTTTGGTCTGTTGATAACTACTGCCGGCCTAGTCCGTAGGTAGTGGTACAATGGTAAGTGTAAACTTACTTGAGGACCAGAACTAAACAAGACAATACCGTGGGAAGTCGTGTGGTATAGTCTGTTGAATGGAAAAGAAATTCGAGAATAGTAAATTAGATTGGTGTAAGGATGAGTTAAAGACGCTGTTGAAGCGCATGAATGAAGGTAATTATCAGAAAACTGCGGAAGTAGTTTTTGATCACGTTGCCCATACTGGAGTTGAGAGTGATCTCAATCCAGAACTCAAAAAATCACCAACACTCGAAGAATTTCTCTCAGCAGAATAAATCATATTGACCCCGTAACGACTTGTTATTTGACTCAAATCAAATAACAGACTTGTGTATAAGCGAATCATTCCGTAGAGAATGACGGTTTACATAGGTAATACGCCAACATCCTAACCACGCAAGCGGAAGGATGAAGATATAGTCTGCGCTCCTAGTGATAGGGGAATTACGCGACGAGAGGACCGGAGTGAACCGACCACTGGTGTACCTGCTCTTCTGCCAAGAGGAACGCAGGGTAGCTAAGTCGGGCCAGGATAAATTCTGAAAGCATCTAAGAATGAAGCCAGCCCCGAGATTAGGAAACGTTTGAGGGCCCTGGGAGATTACCAGGTTGATAGGCGACAGGTGTAAGACGAGTAATCGTTTGAGCCGAGTCGTACTAATTGCCCGAATTCTATTAGGAAATTTGGAAACCACTTATCTGTCCTGCTAAATGAAATCAACTACAATCTGGAATTGTTAGGAAAAACTCCTAACAATATCTTTGAAAATTGTGTTTTGGTGCTTTATCGCGAGGGTCACACCCGTTCTCATTCCGAACACGGAAGTTAAGCCTCGTTGAGCCGATGATACTTGTAAAGGGAAAGTAGGTAAGCGCCAGAACACAGCGTTTAAAGAAATATATTGAGAGGAGTTTTTTGTATGATCACACCGGGTCACGCATAAACAAAGTATTTG
>SICR01000017.1 GCA_009691335.1 Candidatus Zambryskiibacteriota bacterium | reverse complement strand
CACCAAGACATGACCGTATTTTATTAAGCCTCTACTAGTATCTCGAGAAGCTTGGAAAGAGCTTTTTTGTCGAAGCCGACAACCACATCCTTGTTATCTATTATTATGACCGGCACACCCATCTGACCAGTGATATTGACCATCTCTGAACGTTTTTCATGGTCTGTCCCAACATTGTAATCGCTATATTCCACTCCGTTTGTATTAAAAAATTCCTTAGCCAAGTGGCAGAAATGGCAGGTGGCGGTCGAGTAAATTTCTACTTTTCTTGTCCCGCGTAGCTTTGGCAAAATGGGATTCATTCGCCGATTATAGCATCTATAAGCCTCATGTACCAAGAAAGAGTGCTTGAATCTGTTGAAGTTGCTCTGTTTCTCGAGTCGACAATAATAGCCACATATTCCCCATCTCTGGTAACGCTGAATTTCTCCTTTATCTCCTCTACAATACCCTGCTCCGTCTTAAGCTTATTGATGTCTAGAGCAAGCTTCTGTTCCCGAATAGACAATTCAAACGATTCCTTCTCAAGCTCCTTAACCCGCCCAGCGCTGTCGCGCTCTACCTGCATTATTCCTATCGCGCCCTTGACCAAAAAGTAAGTGATGATTCCTATCAATACCAAAGATGGCCACGAATACAGAAGCTGTCTGATTTTTTGTTTTCTCTGTAATTCGCGCATGTTACAATGATTATACCAATGCTATTCGACAGAAGACACAAGGGCAAGGTACGTGCCATCTGGATAATCCTATCGGTCTTGATAGCTATCTCGATGGTGCTCGCTTACGCTCCGATATTTTAATCAATCGCGTTTCATCATCTTCAAGAAAACTTCTTGAGGGATATTTACCTTCCCTCTTTCTTTCATCTTTTTCTTGCCTTTTTTCTGCTTTTCTCGAAGTTTCATCTTGCGCGTAATATCGCCCCCGTACATATGCTGAGTGACATCTTTCTTCATACCGGAGAGAGTCTTGGATGAAATTATCCTACCCAGCGCCCTTCCTTGTATCTTTGTGGTAAACATTTGCCTAGGCAGAAGGTGAGAAAGCTTTTCAACAACCCTCTCTGCTTCGTCCTCAACTTGTCTCCTCGATATCACTTTTGCGAAAGCTGGCACTACTTCATCAGCCACGAGAACATCCAACCGAGTGACATCGGCCATTCTTTCTCCAGAGAGAGCATAAGAGATGGAACCATATCCGGAAGTAACGGCCTTCAACTTATCAAAGAACCCGCGCATGAGTTCTCGCAGAGGCATTTCAAACGACAACGAATTTCGTCCTTCTCCAAAATTTTCTGTATCACCGAGCTCTGCTTCAAATTCGTAAAGAAGCTGTATGACAGCACTCATGTATTGCGGAGGCATAATGATAGAAGCTGTTACCCACGGCTCTCTAACAGAAGAGATCAAGTGGTCTTCAGGGAAAAATGATGGAGTATAAATAGTTTCTTCAGTCACCTGTCCCGAGCTTGTCGAAGGATTCTTGTAACTTACTTTATAAGTAATACTCGGAAGAGTTATGACGAGAGGGAGATTAAACTCTCGGCGAAGGCGCTCAGTGATTATCTCAAGATGAAGCATCCCCAAGAATCCACAGCGGAATCCTCTACCCAATACTCCAGAAGATTCTTCTTCGTACGAAAAGGCTGAATCAGAGAGACGTAGACGAGATAGAGCTTGCTTCAAGACCACGAAGTTATCTTGATTCTCAGGATAAACGGAAGCCCAGACGACAGGATGAGGGGTTTCGTAACCGGGTAAGGGCTGATCAACACTACTGCTCTCGAGAATTGTGTCCCCAACAGATGCAATACCAGGTTCTTTGATACCCGTTACAATATAGCCTATCTCACCCGCCTTAAGACTCTCTGTCTGGCGTTCTTCAGGCGCAAATATCCCCACTTCAAGAGCCTGGAATTCTTTGCCGGCTACTTTGAACTTCAATTTTTCTCCCTTCCTCACAGAGCCCTCAAAAACTCTGAGGAAAACTATCACCCCTCTATGACTGGAATATTTGAAATCGAAAACCAGAGACTTAAAGGTCGGGCCCTGGGAACTTGCCCCCAAGGAAGGACCTAGGGGAATTCCCCTAGGTCCTTCCTTGGGGAATTTCGGTGGAGGCACTCTCTTGATAATTTCCTCTAGGAGATTCTGGACCCCTTCACCTGTCTTGCCGGAAACCTTCAATATTTCTCCCTTGTCTATCTTTAGAAGCTTTTCCAATTCTTCGCTCACTTCCTCAATTCTGGAAAGTGGAGAATCTATCTTGGAAATCACGGGAATAATCTTAAGCCCAGCCGCCTCTGCCATACCGAGAGTGGTCAGAGTTTGAGCTTGCACCCCTTGAGTGGCGTCGACCAGAAGTATCGAGCCTTCCACCGCACGCAAGGCGCGCGAGACCTCATAAGAGAAATCAATATGTCCGGGAGTATCAATCAAATTCAAGACATAGTTTTGTTGTGAATTTGATTGATAAAGCATCCTGACCGGTTGCATCTTGATAGTGATACCGCGTTCACGTTCAAGATCCATAGAGTCAAGAACTTGATCTCGCATATCCCGCTTCTCTATAGTACCGGTCAATTCCAAAAGCCTATCAGCCAAGGTACTCTTGCCGTGGTCTATGTGAGCGATGATTGAAAAGTTGCGGATATTATTCATAACGATACAAATCTACGAATACATGCGAATCAAACGAATAGTATTCAATCCATAACAGTCGTTAAATTATTCGTATATTGGCATCGAGTTTAAACGATTTCTGGATCCGTTGCAATGACTAGAGTCTTCCAAAACTTACCCTTCAAAACTACCCAGATACTGGTGAGCTCTCTTGATTTCAATGCAGTCAGTACAACAATCCCCACTACTGTCGCTAAGAGTCCGGAGATAAACCCCTGGAGAAAAATACCTAGGAAAGTATGGGTATCGAAAAACTGAACAAAGACATTTAAGCTTACATAAGCAGTTGCACCCATGACAAACGCCGCGCCCAAGCCTTCAAATAAAGTTCTCATTATCCCTTTAGAGAATCCTCGGAATTCTCGCTCGAAAGCTACCCAAAGCAAGACGACATTGAGAATGGTGCCCAGAGAGAAGCCTAGAGGCAACATAAGCACGGCGGTGTTGGGCAGATCCTCTACTTTGAGGAGCGCCGTGATGAAGTAATTGAAAGTAGAATAATTGTAGAAAAGCTTTACGAGTAGATTCGCCGAGAAGATGAGAACGACGCTTGATACCAGATTTATGAAGAATGGTTTGAAGGTAGCTCCTGCGGAATAAAATCCTCTCATAAATAAAAGTAGGAGCGACTGAAACATAGCCGAAAGTACAAATAGGGCCAGAGCGGCGGCGGTAAGTCTCGTAGCATTCCAATCAAACTGGCCTGTACCCAAGAGAACTCTGACTACTTGAGCACGCAACACTATAAGAAGTGCCGAGAGAGGCAAAGACCAGAATATGATGAAGCGAGCACTAAGCTCCATCTGTTTGAGGAAGGCAGCCAAATCTTTCTCCTGGAATTTGCGCGTCAATGTCGGGAAGGCCGCGAGAGAATAAGAGACACCGATAAGCGAAAGTGGTATTGATGAGAGATTAATAGAGAAAGAGAGGATAGATATCGAGCCCACAGCCATGACAGAAGCCATTCCGATTAGGAATATTAGAGTAAGAGAGCTCATCGACAAGGTCAGAGTCCGAGGAAAAGATATCATCACAACCTTACACACGATACCCCAATCAAACAAGCGGAAGCGTGGCATAAGCCCGGACTTCCATACAAACGGAACCTGTATAAGTAGATGCAGAGCCGCGCCAATGATAACCCCGATAGCCACACCAGTTACCCCAAGTTTCTCGCCAAAAATAAGAATACCCGCGATTATCCCCGCGTTATAGAGAAGCGGGGCGAAGGCATAAATGATAAACCTATTGTAGGCCTGCGTCAGAGAGCCGAATAAGTTCGAGAACCCGAGCAAGATGGGCGAGAGAAGGAGGAGTCGCGAGAGAGAAACGATGAGTTCTAGCTCGTGAGGAGAAAAACCTGCAAATAACAGCTTTGAGAGAAACGGCATAAAGACAAGCGCCGCAGCACTGGAGACAAGCATCAAGAAACAGAAGAAAGAAAATATGCTGTCGATAAATTCTCTCAAAGTTGCTTGACCTTGAGAATCCTTTTCGACGATAAATGGTATGAGGACAGAGAGCGAGACGATAGAAGCCACGGTGACGAATAGGAAATCTGGGATGCGGAAAGCGGCATAATAAATATCTAGGTCGTTCCCCGCTCCAAATATGTGGGCCAAGAGTCTGTCACGCAGAAATGCCAAGACCTGGGAGAGAAAGGCGAACAAACCCAAGAGAAATGCCGCCTGATTAAGAGAACTGGTCTCTCGATAAAGAAAACTCAAAAACTTTTTGACCATTTACTTCTTTTTACTCAATTCCTGCAGAGCAGACTTTAGATCCGCGTTGTCAGGATTGGCGACAATCAATTCCGAGATAATAGTCTTGGCCTCATCGTTTTTCCCTAACTTTGCGAGAGTCAGAGCCAGGTAATACTTGGCGTTAGCATAGTCCGGCATAAGTGCAATGGCGGCAGACAGAGCTACTCCCGCACTCTGATAATCGCCAGAGGAATACCTAAGCACTCCAAGTTCGAAGTGAACTCCGGCATTATTTGGTAGAAGTTGTACCAGAGCTTCTGTTGAAGCGATAGCGGCAGGAATATTCTTCTGTTGGATCTCAAGTTGTGCCAACGCTAGGTATGCTTCAGCGTAATCTTCTTTCAAGGCGATGGAGTTCCTTATATAAGAGCGGGCCGCATCAGCATCGCCATTGTTTAGCTCTAGCTGAGCGAGGAACAATGGCAGTTGCGGATTATTCGGATTTCGCTTGAGAGCTTCGCTATAGGCAAATCGAGCATTGTCATAAGCACCCGCTACTTTCAACGGTTCGGGAACAAGCGCACTATAGAGAGAACCCATCACCACCCAATTCTCATATCCTGCAGGATTTATAGCAATAGCAGATTTGGCAGCAGCGACACTCCTACTTAAGGCGTCTTGGAAAAGAGCCTGTCTCTCTTCCGGCGTACCAGTTGTTGAATTCCCAGCCTGTTTAGCTTTGTAGAAGTTTAGACGCGAGATTGCCACATAGTAAGTATCAAGTGGGGCAAACTTCACTGCCTTATCAAGCTGTGCTTCAACATCAGGGAGAAGAGATACGTCAGCAGTGTTAGAGAGATTAACCGCTTTCTGGAAATGGTACGAAGCTATGGTCTTCTCAACCGCTATCCAACCCAAGCAAAGCGTCCCTGCTGTCAAAGCCAGCATAACAAAGATTGTCCCAAGGGATGAAGATTGTGATTCCTTCAAGGTAATCGCTCGCGAAGAGACGACCCCAACCTCTTCACTTAAGGCCAAGAGTATGCCGGTAAAGATAAAGGCCAGCATCAAAACCGTTATCGAAGGGGTATAAATGAGACTCGCCGCCCACAAAAACAGCGTAACGATGAGAGAAGATATGAGAGTAAATCTTAATACCCGCAAGTCAGGTATATGACTTAGAACTTTGAAACTAAACACCACAAGTAACACGAGGAAGGCCGCCCACAAAGCAGTGCCCAAGATACCGGTGGTTGCGATTTGGGTAGGGATAAAACCAACACCATGCGGGAATGCTATGCCCCAAAACGGAGTAGTGTTTACATTTAGAGGCTTGAAGATGAGCCAATCATGACTGAAGGTGTTCGGACCAGAGCCGAGAAGAGCTACTTGAGAAAGCACGGCCTTTGAGATAGAGAGAGTAGCTGCAAGAGTTGGGCGCACATCCGCATTAGAAACATTAGAAATGTTCGCGACTAAGTCGGAGAGTCTATCTGCCGATCCAGGCACTGCCGGATTAACGAGAAAAGTAATAGAAATTAACCCCAGAACGATAGGCAGTAAGGTAGCCTGAGCGAAAAATCCTTTCCCCTTTCCCACTTCTCCTCCCTTTTCCCCCGTTTCTCCCTTTGTATGATAATGATTCTCTACTTTAGAGAAATAAAAGAAGAGAAATACTGACGCGACAAGAGTAAGGGCAAAAGCCGTGGAGAAATTTATTACAACAAGAAGTGTCGTGGAGACGACGAACACAGCGTACAGAAAAGCCTTTATAGAGAATTTCACCGGTATCATACCGATAGCCAAAGCAGTCAGGACAGATAGAAGACCGAATACCACAGCAAGATCCGTCCAACTACCTAAAGGATTGCCCATATTGCCGAAGAAATTCCCAAGTGCCAAAACATCTCCTCCCGTAAATATCCTGAACACTACAAACAAGACAAGTATTGAGAGAGTTATGAAGAGTGCGACCATGGCTTGTAGGACCCTTGAGTTGTCACCAAGATTTTTCTCTGTCTTATTGGAAAACACGACCATAGAGAGGACAAACAACACGACCCCCAAAAGCATGAACCCGAAGGTCCCGACTTCCAAGTTGTACCCGACGAGTGAGATAGACGAAGGGGTAGAGAGTAGAGCGGACAGGAGATAGATTGCCGGTAGAAGCGCCAGCACATAGAATAGCGAGGACTTAGGGAAGCTCAAACTTCCCTTCTTCCAAGTCTCAAATATGAAAACAAGTGCCGCGACGATTATGCCTAGGGAGAAAAGGGAGGACTTCGCCACCTCTAACGAGAATGCCGTGCCGGGGATAAAGAATAATGGCGAAATAAAGAGGAGGGCGAGAATAATATAGAAACTGTTTTTGTAACTTTGAGACATAGAAGTGGATTATTTATTAATTTAATCTAATGATACAAATAATTCGCGATATTCAGTCATATCCGCGATTATTCGTGTCCTTGATAATAAGATTATTCTAGCATACAATAGCCGTGGTGTTGGATAGTTGACTCACACCACTCTTGTGAATAACAAAAGTGGTGTGAGTAGGAAAGTCCGAACATTCATTGTGAGATGTCGCACATGTGCAATCTCGCAAAAAGGTAACAGGTAACGCCTGTCGGGAGCGATCCTAGAGGTGCGAACAGAGATGCTTCAACCGAAAGACTTGGAGCATCTGCAGATTTATTTCTGCAGATGAGCTCTTGGGCGACCAAGAGAGTGCAACAGCAAAATCCTTACCTGAATGCAAGGCCGTACCATCAGTGCTCAGCACTGGTCGGGGTGCCGCTAGAGGCCAACAGCGATGTTGGTCCCAGATAAATAACTATCTACTACAGAATTCGGCTTATAGACACCCAAAGCCCGCTCGCAGAAATGCGAGCGGGCTTTGCTTAGTAAGAAACGCATTGACAAGCCATTTAAATAGATTATATATAACATTATAATGACTCAAAAAGTGATCAAAGTCAGTGATTCGATCGCTGTCGTAATTCCAAAAAGATCTTTGAAAGATCTGGGCATCAGACCTGGTGACAAAGTAAATGTGGAAATCGACAAGAAACAGCGCGTAATTATCTATTGAAATGCTACTCTAAAAAGCAAAATCCGTCCTCCAACAGATTCTGCTGAAAAACGGAGTTTATTTAGTTGCTCGAAAGTCCAGACTAGTCCTTGATGTCCCAAGCTAGTCCTAAACCTCCTAGAAACTGTTTGATTAGATGCCAGTTAACATCAAGCTCGTATCGCCCGATGCCGTGTCGCGCGCGTGTTGGGTCTTTGTGGTGGTTGTTATGCCACCCTTCACCCCATGTAACGATAGCCACCCACA
>SICR01000016.1 GCA_009691335.1 Candidatus Zambryskiibacteriota bacterium | reverse complement strand
ATTGACGAGTTGAAAGAATTTGCAGAGCAAGAGCAGTTAGAAATTGTTGAAACTTTTAACTAGCAAGAACGGTTCTTGCTAAAAGCAAGGTACCTGACCCCATTCTTCCTCACAAATTTTGGCGAAAACGGCGATTCTATTTTTTGGCTGCCGGACTTGGATTCGAACCAAGATACTCGCCTCCAAAGGGCGATGTCCTACCATTAGACGATCCGGCAATCCATTCAAATCTATCAGAAAAATCCCTTATTTTCCATTTAAAACACTAACCACGCAGTCTGGCGACTGCGGAGCGGAAAGGTGGGTTGTACTTAGTGTAGACGGGGTAGGAAATTAATCAGGTACTTCTCATCCTAGAATGTTGAAATCTCATTCTATTTGTGGTATCATTTGTAAATGAAAAAGGACCCTAACTTTATTCCCCTCAACGAATTACCTTTGACTATCCACGAGTTCCTCAAGAGTTATAACGACAACATGCCCAGGAATCATCCTCAGGTCTCCCTGACACAACTCCAAAAATTTAAAGAACAACACACCTCAATGTTCAAGTCCGACGGCGCATGGTCTCTAGATCAACACCGCAAACGCCTCATCGAATGGCTCCCCCAAAACATCTAACATTCTGCAGAATGTTAGATTGTTATTTTGTATGCTGGTATTCTTGAGAACACCAGCATATAGATTTTAAACCTGTTTTATGGAGTCTGCGAAAGCGATTTCTAATGCTAATTCAGGAATACTAGTTCTACCGGAATTTTCGTAAGCTTCAATGAACTTGAAAAGGGTTTCAGCAGTCAGGTCCGGGCCGGCTTTAGCGGCAAGACCTTTAAGGTACTTGAAATCGTCCTCCGATATTTGCTTAGAAATATGGTCATCCATTCCGGCTTTGAGGCGAAGTAAAAATAAGAAGCGTAGGCGCTCGAGGATAAGTTTGGCAAAGAGCTTCATATCGGCATTAGCCTCCCCCGCGCTTTGAATAGCCTTCATCCCCTTCTGTAAATCTTTCTCCACTATTGCAGAAAGGATATCTGCAACAAGCTCGGCCTTCGGCGCACCACTCACAATCTCAATCATTTCTCTAGTAATCTTCTTACCCGCACCGTTGGAAACTTGCTTTCCTTCGGGGTCATTGGCTGAAGATAAAACTTTCTCCAATATGCCGTGAGCATCGCGGAACGAACCATCGCCAAGAAGTGCTACAAGTTCTGCGGCCGACGGTTCGAGAGTAGCACCCTCTTTCTTGGCAATCGTCAATGCAAAGTCTTTAAGAATAGAGAGGTTGGGAGATTTGAATGTAAAGGTTTGGCAACGCGAGATGACAGTCTCTGGAACCTTCTCAAGTTCGGTTGTAGCCATGATGAATACGACATGTGCAGGAGGCTCTTCGAGAGTTTTCAAAAATGCATTCCATGCATCACGGGTCAGCATATGCACCTCGTCAATAATATAGACCTTATATTTGGATTCAAATGGCAGAGTGTTGACCGAGTCGCGAATCTCGCGGACATCATCAATACCGCGATTGGATGCAGCATCCATCTCTGTCATATCATTGGGAGATGTGCCGATCGCTCGCGCGAGAATACGCGCGAGCGAGGTCTTGCCTGTACCGCGTGAACCGGAGAAAAGGTAGGCGTGGGAGATATTACCAAGACTAACCGCACCCTGCAGAACTTTGATAATATGTTCTTGGCCGACAACATCCCCAAAGATTTGAGGACGATATTTGCGATACAAAACCCCCTCTGACTTCTCATTCTTCTTCATAATTAAAACCAGTATAACAAATTGTACCTATGACAAACCAGCAATAAAGTCTCCAAGAATCCCCTCTGCCTGCTCGGCAGTATCGGTCTCCATAAGCATTGCTCGCAATTCCCCTGCTCCGTTGAAGTCGCGAACATAAGCCTTGAAATGCTTTTTCATAATGGCAAAATTCTTTACCTCTCCCAATAGTTCTTCGAAAAGTTGTATGTGCTCTATTAGAACACTTAATCTTAATTTGAGTCCCTCTATTCCATCCGCAAATTTCTTTTCGGAAAAAAGAAATGGATTACCGAAAATAGCTCGGCCAAGCATAACCCCATCGCAACTAGTTTCTTCCACTCTCTTTCTAGCCTCCTCAAGATTATAAACATCGCCATTACCGAAAATAAGCGTTTGCTTATTTTTATCCTGAGCCTGTCGAAGGGCGAATTCATCTCTAATCTCGACGGCGTGCTTAACGAATTCCCAGCGCGCACTTACCTTTGACATCTCCTTTCGTGTGCGTGCGTGCACTGTCACAACTGCGGGCTCTTCTTTCAAAATTTCTCTAAGCCACAAATCTAGTTCAGGTTTACTGTAACCAATACGAGTCTTGACAGATATTGGTAAACCAGGTGCACCAGCTTTGGCGGCCTTGATAATCTCTCGAGCAAGGACAGGATTCTTTATAAGCGCGGCGCCTGCTCCCTGCTTCTCAACAGATTTATCTGGACAACCCATGTTGATATCAACTCCGTCAAAGCCGAGATTGAGAGCCATTTGCGCTGCCAATCTCATATTGGCGGGTGTGGATGTAAAAAATTGCGCGACAATAGGCCGTTCGCTTTCTGAATATTTGAGGTCTATAAGAAGTTTCCGTCTCCCCTCCTCCGGTGCAAGGGCCAAGCCATCTGCAGAAACAAATTCAGTCCACATTACATCCGGTTTGCCATACTTGGCGATAAGTCGTCGAAAAGCCGCATCTGTAACATCGGCCATGGGTGCGAGTACGAATATAGGTTTATTTAATTTTCCCCAAAATCCCTGCATTTGAATTATTCTTACTACTCACTACTTAAGCCGATAGAATACTTTATTTTCTGTACGCAAGTCCAGCTCAGCAACTTTGTCCAAGAAAGCAACTTGCGCGCGAATAGACTCACTATCAAGGAATATTTCCAGATTGGAATAAATGAGTGTCCAATCGCTTTCTCTATTGAACAGAAGGTGAGCCTCGCGAGAGAGAGCCAAGTCGAAATATTCTTGATTTAATTTTATAGTCACCGGGTTAATCCCTAGCTCCGGAAGACGCTTGATAAATTGCCCCAACGCTTTAAACTCCTCCGCCGGTAGAAACTGCTTGCCTAACGGGTTATCCATTGGAACACTTTCGGCATAGACAAAGTAAACCCCGTCAGAAAAATCCGGGGCAAAATCAAAGATAAATCCACCGTCATCCAAGAAGTAACAATTGGCTGACTCAATACTTGTAGCATCACCACAATAGAGCGCAAATGGCTCCCGTTCGATTACGCTCACGGCAAGTCGCTCTAAGCCAGAAAGAGAAAGATTGACGGAACTGAAACGTGGGAACTCCTCACTTAGGGCTCTTCTGAGCTCACCTCTAGGGTAGATGAGTGCGTTGTCGCGCGGGAGAAACCAGAGATAATAACCATCAATGACATCATTGGTAAATGTTGTAACCGCATCAACTCCGACAACATTGGCGCCGGTAACAGAAACATTTGCAATACGAAAACGCTCTAACTGTGAAATAAGAACAACAAGTATAGAAAGGATAAATAAGGATGATAGTAAAAAAATTAGATGTTTCCTCCTGACTTGTCTTTTCTTCTCTAAAAATGCGTCTGTTGAAATAGTTCCGCCACTAGAGACTAACTTCATTGCATTTATTTAGCCTTTATTTCTAAAAGACCATTCATATAAGGGATAAGTATTTCAGGAATTTTTACCGAACCATCTCTTTGCTGGTAATTCTCAATGATAGCGATGAGGACGCGGCCCAGAGCGACTGCCGTGGCATCATTCATATGTACGGGCTCGATGGAACCATCAGTGCGCCTGACTCGCGCATTGAGACGTCGCGATTGGAAGTTGCCTGTAAGGTCGGCGCTATGTGTCTCGCGATATTTGTCCTGCCCCGGCATCCAAGTCTCAATGTCAATCTGGCGATAATTCGGGAAACCCATGTCTCCCGTAGAGACAATGACAACTTGGTATGACAACTTCAATGCTTGCAAAATCTCTTCTTGAATAGAGACCAAGAATTCCTGTTCTTGCAAAGAATCTTCAGGGAGAGTAAATGATTCCATCTCTAGCTTGTCAAACTGATGTTGACGCAGTATTCCCTTTGTATCCTTGCCATAAGTACCCGCCTCCCTGCGAAAGGCGGTGGAATACCCTACCAGACGAATTGGCAAATCTTTCTCTTCAATAATCTTGTCCATATAAATAGGCCCGAGAGTATGCTCCGCGCTACCGATGAGCATCAGGTCGTCGTTTGGAAACATATAATGATCCTCTGGAGTCAAGAAGCGGGCCATACGATTCTGCACAGCGGGCTTTACAAACACCGGAGGGATAATAGGGGTAAATCCTTTCTCTACAAGAAGCTTCATTACAAATTGAATGATGGCAAATTGCAAAAGGACTAAGTCCCCTTTGATATAACTGAATCTTGAGCCGGAAATCTCAGCCGCCGTTTCAGTATCAATAATTCCAAGTGCCTTGCCTATTTCATCATGCTCTTTGGGGACAAAGTCGAACTTCGGTATATCTCCCCACTGGCGCAAAACTTTGTTGTCGTTCTCATCCTTGCCAACAGGAGTATCGGCAGAGTAAATGTTGGGCACCTTTATCATCAACGAAACAAACTCCTTGTCTATATCCGCATACCTCTTTTCCAAATCATCTAAATCAGTCTTAATCTGACTGCCTAAAATACTGTCGCGCTTCTGGGCGGCGAGTTTCCGTTGTTGATTCAAAGAATCTACCTCAGTACGCAATCGCTTGCGCTCGTCAGAGACGCGCAAAATCTCATCAACATCAATGTCCTTGTGTTTGTTCTTGGCCGCCTTTCCCACCAAGTCCTTGTTTTCTCTGATAAATTTGATATCTAACATAAGTAGTAAACAGTAATTAGTAGACAGTAAATAGTATAATACATCTATGTCAGATATTCGAGATTTAGGAAAAGATGAATACCCCGAACTCTTGAGAGAAATTCCTGATCCCCCAGCACAGCTTCGTTACGAAGGCACTCTGCCCTTGCCTGGCAACAAACTTCTGGCAGTCGTGGGTTCTAGAAAATTTTCTCCATATGGACGTGAAGTTTGTGAATCTCTTATCGCTGGGCTGACCGATGAGCCAGTGACTATCGTCTCAGGACTTGCTCTTGGTATTGATTCCATTGCTCATCGTGCGGCTCTACGCGTAGGACTTCAGACGATAGCTATCCCTGGCTCTGGACTTGATAGAAGTATAATCCACCCGCGCTCTCACGCCGGACTTGCAGATGAGATAATAGAAAACGGCGGAGGATTAATGTCTGAATACGATGACTTGATGCCTTCTGGTGTCTGGGCTTTCCCACGCCGGAACAGAATCATGGCCGGTATGTGCCATGCCACTCTGGTAATAGAAGCGGAGAAAAAGTCTGGAACCCTGATCACTTCCCGCCTTGCGACTGAATATAATAGAGAAGTTGGGGTGGTCCCAGGACCGATTCATTCGTCAACCTCGGAGGGCCCACACATGCTCATACGCCTTGGTGCGGCGCTTATCCGAGACCACAATGACATCTTGGAGCTTCTAGGGCTCAAGAGAAAGGATGAAGCACCCACACTCTTGGACATTGAAGACCTCACTTCTGATGAGAAAACTTTTATAAAAATTTTGGAGAATCCATGTTCGCGCGACGACCTCGTCCGTCTATCCAAGATAGAGATCGGCACAGCCAACGCCATCCTCTCGCTTCTAGAAATCAAAGGCTTAATCACAGAAGAACTCGGAGAAGTACGCAAAACATTCTAACCACTCACCTACATTATAATTTTCCTATAGGATTATTATTATGTATATAGGAGATTTGCATTAAAAATTTTTATGTAGTATTTGTTAAGCCTCACCTAATGAAACTTTTAATCGTTGAGTCACCATCGAAGGCAAAGACTATCGAGAAATATCTCGGTAAAGATTTCCGCGTGGTTGCTTCTGTAGGGCATGTACGCGACTTGCCCAAATCCAATAAAGCCGCCATCGACATTGAGGGAGGATTTGTCCCTCATTACGAAGTGGTTGAGGGAAAAGGAAAAGTTATTGCCGAAATTAAAAAGCTTGCCAAGCAGGCCGAGGAAATACTCCTTGCTACAGACCCCGACCGCGAAGGAGAAGCCATCGCCTGGCATGTCGCCCAAGCCTGCGGCTTGGGCGACGGTGAGCGTAAGTCGAACCATGTTCCAGTCAAACGTATTGTCTTCCACGAGATTACTAAAGAAGCTGTAGAAGAGGCATTGGAACATCCACGAGAAATTGATATGCATCTCAAGGAAGCTCAAGAAGCTAGACGAGTACTTGACCGTCTGGTCGGCTACGATTTGTCGGGACTTATCTGGAAGAAGGTGCGTTACGGTCTCTCCGCTGGCCGGGTGCAGTCCCCCGCTTTACGCATCATTATGGAACGTGAGAGAGAAATACGCGCGTTTAACCCTGTTACCTTCTGGGAAATATTTGTCCTACTTCGCCAAGGCTCCGCAGGACACGCCCCAGAATTAAAGTTCGAATGTTCAGTAAAACCTGAAAATAAAAGTGAGGTCGATAAGATTATTGACGCAGGAGAAGTTGGGGCGTGGAAAGTTATTGATATAAAAGAGACTAAAGTCGCCAGAGCTCCCCGTGCACCATTCATCACTTCAACCCTCCAACAAACGGCGAGCTCCAGACTCGGTTGGTCACCTTCTCGAACCATGTCTATCGCCCAAAGACTCTACGAAGCCGGGCACATTACTTATATGCGTACCGACTCGACAAATTTGGGCGCTCAGGCAAGGAGACAAATAGAAGGTGTAGTGAATAAAAATTATGGAGCAAATTATTATGAGTCTCGCAACTTTGCCAAAAAGAGTAAGAACGCGCAAGAGGCTCACGAAGCTATCCGCCCATCTCACTTAAATATTGAGAATGCCGGAGCGACAGACGAACAGAAGAAACTCTATCGCCTCATCTGGCAGCGTACAGTCTCAAGTCAGATGGCCGCAGCGGAAGTAATGCGTACTAAGGTGGTAGCTAATATACTTGGCGGTGAAACCGCCAAGTTACCGGACTTCTGGCTCAACGGCTCGCGCATACTATTTGACGGCTGGCTCAAAGCCGACCCACAGTCAGGAAGCGAGGATGTTGTATTGCCCAAGTTCCGTATCGATGAACCTTTGAAATTAATCAAGATAGACTCGACCGAAAAGCAAACTGAACCGCCGGCTCGGCACTCAGAAGCAGGACTCATCAAAGAGCTTGAGAGAAGAGGTATTGGCCGTCCTTCTACTTACGCCTCGATCATCAAGACCCTTGAAGATCGAGGATATGTGGAAAAATTAAACAAAGCACTTCACCCCACTGACATTGGTGAAGTGGTCTCAAATTTCTTGGAAGAAAATTTTGCAAACTACATTAGCGACTCGTTTACGGCTAAGATGGAAAATAAGCTCGACGAAATAGCAGACGGTGATCGCTCGTATCTCAAAACTCTATCGGATTTCTATGGCCCATTCCATGACGAAGTCAAATCTAAAGAAAAGATTGAGAAACTCACCAATCTTGGAAAAGCGCCAGAATATCTGAAGTGCCCTATCTGTAACTCGGATATGATAGTAAAGCTTGGTAAGGGAGGGAAATTCTACTCATGCGAACGCTTCCCAGACTGCACTGGCGCACGAACTATTGAGGGTAAGGAATTGCAAGGGCCAAAAGATACTGGCGAGCTTTGTCCCAAATGTGGCAAGGGCAACTTAGTAACGCGCGAAGGCAAGTTTGGAATGTTTACTGCATGTTCGCGCTTCCCGAAATGCAAATTTATAAAAAAGGACGAGGAGCAAGAGAGGATGAATTCCACCGGAGTAACTTGTCCCATCTGCAAAAAAGGGTTTATGACAGAGCGCCGCGGCCGCTTCGGAGTATTCTACAGTTGTTCAAATTATCCGGACTGCAAGTATGCCATAAAGGCCAAACCTACCGGAGAAATATGCGACATCTGCGGAGCATTGATGATGGATGGTACAAAGACAATTCCGGAAAGATGTAGCGATAAAACTTGTCCTAACCACAACCCTCACAAGCTAGATAAAAAGTAGAGAAAAGAATGCTGGAATGATTTTTGTGGCGCGGAGGCTGACGAGCTTAACGGGTGTCAAGCATAACATTACGAGTATTGAAATACGTCAAAACTAAGGCCTATATTGAAAAATTATTTACTGAGTAGAGAGATTCATCCTCATCGCTCTTCGGCTTGTCTTCTGTCAAAATTCTTTCCTCCTCTGTCAGAGGCTTGGCTTCTTCCAAAACTACTTCAGGTGAAGCTTCGACGATAGTCATATTTCCTCCCAACTCTTTATCTATGCGCTCAAGAATTGCGCGCAAATCATCTTTATTAAAGAAATCTATTTTTACCGTACCGCCATCATCTTTCTTCTCTATGCGTACTCTCGTCCCTAATTTTTCCTTAAACATCTTTTCAATATCAATAAGCTCGGTATCCAATAGTTTGCGAGCACGTTCAACCGCGATGTTTCTGGCGATACCCTCTGCTTCACGAACATTTAATTTTTTATAAAGAATCTCCTTGAAAAGAGTTTCTTGCTCTTGTGGCCTATCCACAAGCATCATAAGAGGTCGGGTGTGCCCCTCCGTGATCTTGCCTTCTGAAAGCGCAGTGAGGATGTACCCGGGAAGAGTGAGGATACGCAAGGTGTTAGAAACATATTCGCGACTCTTACCAACCTTCTTGCCTATCTCGGCGTGAGTGAAATTGAATTCCTTTGTCAAACGTTCAAAGGCACGAGCTCGGTCAACAGGACTTAAGTCCTCGCGTTGAATGTTCTCAATGATAGCGAGCTCAAGCTTCATCAAGTCCGTGTCCTCGCCGTTACGGATAAGAGCCGGCACTTGTACAAGCCCAGCAATCTTCGCAGCACGCAGACGGCGCTCGCCGGCGATAAGCTCGTACTCAACGCCCAGACCTCCGCCATCTTTCTCAAATTCTTTCCTAGTCACAACCAATGCCTGAAGTACGCCATACTGGCGGATAGAGTCTGCCAAACTTTTAAGTTGAGTTTCGTCGAAATCTCGGCGAGGCTGGTATGGATTGGGTTTTATCTTGTCAACCTCAATCCAGAAAATTGCATCATTGTAAAACTGCGACATGAGTAAATTATATCAGATAATGTGCCGGAGAGAGGACTCGAACCTCCACCCCTTTCGGAACACGATTTTGAGTCGTGCGCGTCTACCATTCCGCCACTCCGGCTTATAGAAACAAAGACAATTTACAATAAAAATGGTATTTATACAAAGATGAAATCCAAGGTTTTAGT
>SICR01000003.1 GCA_009691335.1 Candidatus Zambryskiibacteriota bacterium | reverse complement strand
TTGTTTATATACAAAAATACTTATCCCGAAGAACGGTTCTTACGAATTCACCAAATTCCCCTAGGTCCTTCCTAGGGGAATTTCTTTATCTCGGCTCGTTGACACTCGCAGTTTCGCTAGCTAGCGAAATATCACTTCAATTTGTGACCTCACGGGGAATCGAACCCCGGTTCCAGCCTTGAGAAGGCTGTGTCCTAGCCGCTAGACGATGAGGCCATAAACAGAGAAAGAATACCCAAAATTTGAGCTTAATTCAATGATACAGATTCCGGAGGCGCTACTTGCCTATCTGGCGGGATGTTGTAGTAGTTGATTAAGAACTTAGTCATGTTGAAGAATGAGTCGGTCAATGTTTCCGATGCGAACTGAACTTCCTTGGGATAGTAAGTGAAGAAGAAGACTAGAAAGCGTGGTTCATATGCTGGGAAGTAGCCGAAGAATGAGTGTAAGGATCGGTCCTCATAATATCCTCCTCCGTCCGGGTTGGCGATTTGGGCGGTACCGGTCTTGGCGGCGACGCTATAATTTTCTAATCTCATTTGTCCAAAACGAAGTGAGCGGTCTACCACCTCGGTCAACATTCTGGCGAGATCTTGAGAAGCTTCTTGGGAAATAACTCTAGTCCCCTCACCTGCCTTAGGATAGTCAATATTTTTACTCGTACCAATCTTGTATCTCACCTCCTTAACTAAGTGTGGGGTGATGAGCGTGCCGCCATTAGCGAGCGCAGAGAGTGCTCTCACGGTACCAATAGGGGTGAGCGCGATGCCTTGTCCGAAGGAGGCTTGTGCAAGTTCAAGGCTTCTATTTGTCTTAAGATTGGACACCAGCGAGTTGCCTTCGTTGGGTAGATCTATACCCGTCTTTTCATCCAAACCAAACTTCAACATATAATCGCTGAACTTCTTGTTGCCAACGCGCAGAGCTACGAAGGCGGCGCCAGTATTAAGGGACTGGTTTATAGCGCTCTGCATAGTTACCGCCGAGCCGTGTGACTTGCCGTCATAGTTACAGAAAGTTTCCGTATTTAGAATCATACATCCTGGGTCATTGTAAGTTGTCTTGGCTGTAATAGCCTTGGTATCAAGGCCAATGGAGTAAGTTAGAGCCTTTATAATTGAGCCCATTTCGTAGCGGTCTTCTACTAATTTGTTAGAAAAGACAGAGGCGTCAGAGGCGGTACCGGGGGTATTGGGGTCAAAGGTTGGAGTGAGTGCCATGGCTACTATTTCTCCAGTGTTAGGGTCCATGACTATGCCTCCGGTGAAGTCAGATGAATACCTTTGTGTTACTTTCTCCAATTCACTTTCCAAGAAAGCTTCCACTGATGGTTCAATGGTCGTGATTATGTCACCATCTAGTCCCTCATTATTTACTGTTGTTTTGATATTGGAGAAAATCTCGGCGAAGAAGTTGACGAAGAGGCCATCACTCTCTCTTTTCAGAACCTTCTCATAAGAGCGTTCAAGGCCATAGCGTCCGGCATACTCGTCGCCCGCGTATCCGACGAGTCCGATAATATGCGCAGCCATAGTTTCCCCGGGATAAACTCGCCACTTCTCGCGAGTAGCCGAGACCCCGGGGATTTTTAGAGCCTTAATTTTCTCCACCGTATCTTGGTCAAGGTGCTTGGTAATTTCTTCATAAGGGTCGCCGACCTTGGATGCTCTTAGAAAGAATATTTCTCTATTTATTGGAATAATGGCGCTCAGTTGTTGGTAGACCAATTCAAAATCGTTTTGATACTCAATCATCTGATTGGGATTTACGTAAAGTGTGAATCCGGTTTTGACATTGGCAGCAGGCACTAGTGTTCCGTCCTTGGTGCTAAAAAATATTCCACCTCGATCGAAAAGATTACCTCCTTCCACATACTGGTGTTCCGCACGCAGTCGGAAGTTTTCGCCCGCAATGATTTGAACGAAATAAAGCTTGCTTATCAATATCAAGCTAGCCAGAAGTATGAATAGTGTGAGAATTCTAAGCCTATTTTGCGACCCTAACATTGGCACTTATTCTATCGCTTAACTGTATTTAAAGTAAGAGAGTCTCCGGCGCCCCTTGTGACATACAATGGTTGCTTGACCTCCTTAAAGCCGTATTCGTGAGCAGTCTCTATCGTCACGGCATTGGCGAGCTCGATGTAGTCAAATGAGAGTGTGCCAAGATTGTCTGCCATTTCTACCACCTTTTTCTCCAAGTTTTCGCGTACGGCAATATGGTGTGCGGTAGCATTGATGGCGTAGATATAGACTATGAGAGAAAGAAGAGAAGTCGTGGTCAGAAACCAAAACATACGCTGGCGGTCATCGATAGAGATAGCCTTACTCCTCCTTTCGCCGAAAGGCAGTTCGAGTTGGTTGTAGTTAAACTTTATTTTACTCATAATAATTTCTTAATAATTCTCAGCTTGGCGCTTCTGGAACGTGGGTTAGATTGGGTCTCCTCTTCTCTAGGGGTGATTGGTTTCTTGTTTATAAGTTCAGCCTTCCCCGCCTTAGCTTTCTCTCTGAAGAAATTCTTGACCATTCTGTCTTCAAGACTGTGGAATGTTATGACTGCTAATCTCCCTTCTGGTTTCAATATCTGAAAGCTTTTCTCTAACCCGTTCTCGAGTGCTGTAAGCTCTTCGTTTACCGCAATGCGTAGAGCTTGGAATGTTCTAGTGGCTGGATTGATGCGGAATTTCTTGAAGTTCTTGGGTACGACGCTCTCGATAGTTTGCACAAGGTCGAAAGTAGTTTTAAACGGTCGCAAGTCTCTAGTTCTGACGATCTCTTTGGCAATTCTGTATGAATACTTCTCTTCACCGAAGCCACGCAGGATGAGCTCAATGGCTTGCTCGTCCCAGGAGTTTAGAATGTCGGCTGCAGTAATTGTTTGGGCAGAAGACGGTTGATTGAGTACTCCAGACATGCGCATATCAAGTGGTTCATCTTTCTGAAAAGTAAATCCTCTACCGGAAGTTTCGAGTTGGTCGCTTGAGATGCCGAGGTCTAGAAGTATGGCGTCAGGTCGGACGTGAAGTTTGTCAATGTCGGCAAAATTCAGAGTTTTGACAGTGAAATCTTGATTAGTTTCAGCAACAATTGGATCCCGGTCAAGTCCGTATATAGCTACCTTATCGCCAAATCTTTTCCTTACTTCTTTGCTATGTCCTCCAGCACCGAATGTACCGTCGATGAGTATCTTGTCGTCTGACAAGTCTAAGGCATCAACACTTTCTTTTAAAAGAACAGGTTTATGCATATTCTGATTCGAGCTTCTTTCTATAGGCTGTCCATCGACTCTGGTTCCAGATTTCCACTCTGTCGTGGACTCCGGTCAGGACAATTGGGTTTTTCAATTCCGCGAATTCCCGCAAGAATTCTGGGATGAGGATGCGGCCGATAGAATCAATCTCGATTTCAGATGCACCGGAGAAAGTGAATCGCGCGTAACGCTGGTCACTTCCTACATGCCCGAGTTCCTTCACCTCTTTGGAGATGTCGACCCAGGTCTTGTGGGGATAGAGTACGAGACAATGGTCCTTACCGCGAGTAACGACTACTTTACGTCCAAGCTCTTTGCGGAACTTGGATGGCAATGAGAAGCGATTCTTCTCATCAACTGTATGCGTGTATTCACCGATAAACATTGTTTTTTCATATTACCACTATTTCCCACTTAAGCACATTTTATACCACTACTCCACACAATACTAGACGGGAAACCCACTGATTCCCTTCAAACTGTGGATAACTTAATATTGTATGATTATATAGTATGGTGTTGTTGTATATTTTTCTTGTCCTAAATCCAAGGTTTAAAATTATACGTCCAATATTGCTTTCTTTGCGTTACTTTGAATGAAGGCTTTGCGGGACGGGACATCGGTACCCATAAGGACGTCGAAGATGTGGTCCGCTTCCCTAGCATCATTTACGTTCACTTGTTTTAAAATTCTCTTGGTCGGGTCCATGGTGGTTTCCCATAACTCGTCAGAGTTCATCTCTCCCAAACCTTTGTAGCGCTGGATATCTTTGTTGGTTTCCTTGCCTATAACCTTGTCTTTTTCATCATCTGAATATGCGTAGAAGGATTGCTTGCCGATTTTTATTTTATAAAGTGGAGGTTGAGCGATATAGACATGGCCGGCATCGATAAGAGGACGGAAAAATCTGTAGAGCAATGTAAGAAGCAGGGTGCGGATGTGCGCGCCGTCAACATCGGCATCAGTAGCGATGATAATTTTATGATAGCGAAGTTTTGTGATATCAAATGTGTCACCGATGGCGGTGCCGAGAGCAACAACCAAGTTCTTAATCTGTTCGGATGCCAGCATGCGGTCCAGGCGGGCGCGCTCGATATTTAAAATTTTGCCACGCAGGGGAAGAATGGCTTGGATGCGTCTGTCCCTACCCATCTTGGCGGTACCGCCGGCGGAGTCTCCCTCGACAATAAAGAGCTCTGACTCCTCAGCTGAACGGCTCTGGCAGTCTGCCAGTTTGCCAGGCAATGTCATACCCTCCAATGCGCCCTTGCGAAGTACGGAGTCCTTGGCGGCTTTGGCAGCCTTCCTGGCCTTCAGCGCCAAGACCACCTTCTGAATCATGGACTTAGCATCGTCCGGTTTCTCCTCAAGGAATGTAGCGAAAGCATCACCGAAGACCGTAGTGACCATACCTTGAGCCTCGACAGAGCCGAGCTTGGCCTTGGTCTGGCCTTCAAACTGGATTTCGCTGAGCTTGATGGAGATAATAGCGGTTAATCCTTCCAAGACATCATCACCGGTGAAGTTGTCTTCCTTCTCACTTATTAGGTTATTCTTCCTGGCGTAATTGTTGAGAGTTCTGGTTAGGGCGGCTTTAAATCCAGTGAGGTGCGTACCACCTTCGGCGGTGTAGATGTTATTGGCGAATGGAAGAATACGGGAAGAAATGTCGTCAACATATTGGAGAGCTATTTCTACTGTTTCGTATTCCTTGCCATTGGCCGCCTTCTCAACATAGAAAATATTTTTGTGAATTGGTTTGCTATGTTCATTCTCGAATCTTACAAGCGAGATCAGCCCTCCCTCGAAGTAGAAAGACATGGAAGGTGCATCAAGTCCGAGTTCTCTGAGATAGAAAACTTTCATGTCATCTACTTTCTCAATCTCGCGTAGGTCCAAGATGCTAATACGGAGACCCTTGACTAGGTAAGCTTGCTGACGCATGTGGGTGACGATGCGGTCGAAGTTGAAGTTGGTGTCCGGGAAAATACTCTGGTCTGGCTGGAAGGTGATGATGGTACCGTGCTTTTTGGAACTGCCGATTTTCTTGACCTTGGCTTTAGACTTGCCTTGGCTGTACTCCTGTGCATGGACAGCACCATCGCGATGTACTTCCGCACGACAAAAAATTGAGAGTGCATTGACGACAGATGCGCCGACACCATGAAGACCACCGGAAACTTTGTATCCTTCCCCGCCAAACTTGCCTCCGGCATGGAGTGTGGTCATGATGGTTTCCAGTGCCGAAACCTTCGTCTGTTTATGAATATCTACCGGAATACCTCTACCGTTGTCCACTACTCGTACGCGATTACTTGGTAGAAGTGCAATCTCGATATCGTTGGCGAATTCACCCATGGCCTCGTCACGAGAGTTATCAAAAATCTCGGTCACCAAGTGGTGGAGACCGTCTGGTCCGGTAGTGCCGATGTACATCCCGGGGCGCTTTCTTACTGGGTCTAGTCCCTCTAGGACGGTAATGGATTCCGCACTGTATGATCCTTTCTTTGCTGGTTTTCCAAGCATATTTGTACCTCTTATTTTAGCATAAATAGCCCTAGAAAGAAAGAGATTTTAAGTATAAAAAACAAAGCCTCGCACCCACGACTGTGAGCGTTTGGCTCTGCGTGGTGCGAGGTATCGTGTTTTCTACTATAGAACATTCTTTCTACAACCACGACAACAGGCTTCGTGGCTGCTGGGTGGGTTCTTGACCCAATGTTGGTGGCGGACTTCGTAATTTCCACATTCACATCGGACGAGCCAGATGTTCTTTCGCGCAGGGTGCCTTTGTAGATGGAAACCGATGACTGTGAGTTTCCCAACCACTTTCCCAGCCAGGTCCACAATACCTTGTGGAACATTCTTGGTTGTAAGCCTTTCTATCGGACACGACCTTTCTGTCGGACACGACCTTTCTGTCGGTGTGTCGAGGTCTGACTCATATAGTGTTGGGGTCTGAGACTGGGCTTGAATCCGAGCTGCAATCTCTCTCAATGATGTTCTTCGTGCTCGTCTATGTGGGTACCACATAATGTTTTCCATACAGAAAGACCTCCAAGAAAGGTTGACCCTGTGTTACTTCCGGTAGCAACTATACTATCAATATAGAAATAATCAATATGCTTAGACTCCACGAATTGAGGCTTTAAATTCAGATTCAGTTCTTCCCTCAAGTTCGGTATGGATTTTATTTACCTCTTCGTTGGTCAGAGTCCTGCCTAAATGTCGGTAAGTGATACGGAAGGTGTAAGAGAGTTTGTTCGCGCCGAATTTCTCCGTGTTTTCGTATTTATCAATAAGTCCGACGTTCTCAACCATCTCTTCTCCCACTTCGCGAATAAGGTCGAAATAATCATTGGGTACAAAATCTTTGTCTACCACGAAAGAAATATCGCGTATGATTGGCGGGAATTTTGAAACTTCTTGATATTTGTTTCCTAAAACAAGTTGCTTCTTTACTCTCTCGTCGTTAGACCAAAGGAGGCGTATATCGGGTAAGTCCATAGAGGCAATTGCTAACCTCTCCAAGCCGAAGCCGAAGGCCCAACCATTGTAACCCTCAAGACCGAAGTTTTTCAGAACGCTTTTGCGAGGCAAACCGGAGCCAAGCATCTCAATCCAGACATTGTTGATGAAGGCTTCCATTTCAAAGCTTGGGTCAGTGTATGGGAACTGATGGTCATAGAATCTAAACTCTACATCATTGCCGAAAATACTTTTGGCGATTTCTGATAACACATTTTTCAAATCTTCTGGCGTAACAGTCTGTTTGTTGTCTGGTGCGAGGTATAATCCGCCCATCTGGTGGAAGACATTCATGTGGCGATTATCTATCTCGTCTTTGCGATAAACTTTGCCGTAGCAAATAGCGCCGAAGGCTTTGCCCTTAGCAATCCTTTCTTTAATAATCGGGTGATTCAAATAGTAGTACCAGAAGACGGTGTCATGGGTACGCAAAACATTGTTGTCATCAGCATAATAAGTATCCGACTTGGAACGCGCAGGGTGTCCTTCCGGCATATTGAATAAGTCGAAGAGGATAGGTACGGGGATAATTTCTGGCACTTCGATGATATCGAAACCGTTTAGACCCTTGACCTTCAGTGTTCTGTCCACTATCTCTTTGAGTGGGTTACTTGGAGTCCTGGATAGGTCAGGAAGGTTCAAGAAGCGCTTGAGGCGTACAGCTTCTTTGTCCTTACGAACCTCAAGGGTTGCCTTAAGGGCATTCTCTTCATCTGAATCTATCTTTATAAGCATTGGAGAATTATACCCCGAAGGGCAACGGGTTGCCTACGTGGTATACTCGGTATTGAAATAAGGTAGATTTCCATCTATAATGATGAAGATTTTTGGACCTTGGCTATGCCTGACTTCCACGCCCTAATCTTATATTGCTCGCTCTTTATCTCACTATTTTTCGAGATCTTTTTACTTATTACTTACATTGAGGTGCGCGGAGAAATCAAGGCTGAGGATGAGCGCTTGGCGCGAGGTTCAAATTACTTTCCCACTGTCACTATAGTTGTGCCCTGTTTCAACGAAGAGAAGACTGTCATAGCTACAGTTGCCTCGCTTCTTGCCCTTGATTATCCAGAGGAGAAGCTTTCTTTGATATTGGTCAATGATGGTTCGACCGATGGGACCTTAGAGGCTCTTCACAAATTTGATAATAATTCTAGAATACAGATTTTAGACAAAGAAAATGGCGGTAAGCATACTGCAGTAAATCTCGCTCTCAAAAGTGTCACCAGTGACTTAGTGGGCTGTCTTGATGCGGACTCATTTGTCATGCCTGAAGCACTTAAAAAGATTGTCCCCTTTTTCGAAGATACGGTTATTATGGCCGTCACCCCTTCTATCAAAGTCCATGAGCCCAATAACATTCTCCAATATATCCAGAAGATAGAATACAGTTGGTCCATATTTTTGCGGCGCATGCTCTCGAGTATGGGGGCGCTTTATGTCACTCCGGGGCCGTTCTCAATATTTCGTACTAAGGTCTTCCACGAATTAGGTGATTATCGCCATGCTCATATGACCGAAGATATGGAGATGGCCATGCGCATGCAAAAGAACAATTACAAAATCGTCAATTCTCACGGTGCGCATGTCTATACAATCACTCCGAAAACCTTGAGGGGTCTCGTCAAACAAAGGGCACGCTGGACATACGGTTTCCTTAATAATGGTCTTGATTATAAAGAGCTTTTCTTCAATAAAAATTACGGGCACATCGGTATGTTCATTTTACCTATAGCCACGGTTTCAATATTCTCCTCTCTCTTTATGGTTGGTCATGTGCTGTGGGGCTTCGTCGATCGCGCTATTCAAATGGTCAATAGATTCCAGGCGATTGGGTTCACTTGGAAGTTCTCTACCCCATCGTTTGATTGGTACTTTATCAACACTGGTGTCTTACCCTTTATAGTGGTGACTGCCGTAGGTCTGACTCTCTTCATCCTCTATCTTTCTTTGAAACTTGCCGATGGTAAATTCAAGTTCCATCGAGGTATTCTCTACTATCTCTTTCTCTATACATTTATGGTGCCGCTCTGGCTATTGAAAGCTCTATTTGACACAGTATTCAAAAGAAAGGTAAGTTGGAGATAATCTGATGATTGATTCAAGAAAGTATTTGGTGGCTTTCGGTATTACTGCGCTTATATTCGGCACGGCTATTTATGCCAGTTCCAAGCTTACGGATAAAAAGATAGAGGATGTCCGCGCCATAGAGAACCGAGTAGCTACCGACATCCTTTCTTCTGAGACCCAATTTGCCCTCTTAGCTGAGACTTCTTGTAAGGACATTGGTCCGGGTTTTCTCTCAAAGGAGCTCGGCCCTTTGGGTGAGAAACTCTCATATGCTGAAGATCAGACTGGGTTTAGTGCCATGGATATTGATTCTTTGAAACGCTCATATTTCCTTCTCGAAATTAAGGACTACCTTCTGATGAAGCGTTTGACCGAGAAGTGCAATATCAAGCCGACGTTTATTCTCTACTTCTACTCGACAAATAAGAAATGCGAAGACTGCGAGAAGATGGGCTATGTCTTGACGGCATTGCGCGATAAGTATCCTGATCTGCGCGTGTACTCATTCGACTATTACTACGATCTCGGTGCTATAGGAACGCTGATTTCTATATATAAAGCAAAGCCACAACTGCCAGCTCTCATCATTAATGGTGAGCCTTATTACGGTTTCAAGACGGTAGAAGAATTGGAGGCAAAGGTGCCAGTCTTCAAGCTCTTAAAGACGACCGCTTCAAGTCCGGCGGCAACCAGTATCCCGAAAAGGTAGTCTTCCGAGAAGATAGTATTCTAGAAGATTTTTTTAAATTTTTTTAAAAGTTAGAATTCTAGAAAGACAGTCTTATGATGTTTTATTTTTACAAATAATCAATCACGTCAATCACTACCTATAGGACAATATTAACGTATTCTATAATTAGAGTAAATGTGATAAATTAGATTCACAGCCGCCTTAGCTCAGTTGGTAGAGCGCCACTTTTGTAAAGTGGATGTCGTCAGTTCAAATCTGACAGGCGGCTCCCTATTCAGATTCGATTACAGTGATTTTTCTTTTACGCGGATTTGCTGTCTTTTTCTTCGGAGTTCTGACTGGGCTAGATTCCTCAATCATTTCTGAAACTATTAAAGCTCGCCTTTCTTCATAGGTTTCGTTTATCTTCCCGTTACCCTTTTCTATATCGGCAATACTTTTGAAAAATTCACTGATCCCATCAGAGCGTTTGAGAAGGTGAGAGTTTCGAATATTACCCGCATATTTATTTAGTATTTCTTGAATGTAGGAAATAGATTTATTCAGCCAATTTTTGGCTCTTAGGGGTAGCTGATTTCTGATCCAGAAATACATTTTCTCCTTGCCGACGGAGTAGTGGTGAAAAGTCTGGATATGAAGCTCTCTAGCTCTTTCGTCGCTGTGTGATATTAGTTTAAGAAAAAAGGCGGGCGTCTTTTCTCTCTCCTCCATTCTCTTGGCCAGGAGCATTGTTACGATAACAAGAGCCGAAAGAACGAAGAGAGAGAATGAAACCATTAGTTTATTGAATAGCGGATGAATTGCCCAACCTCAGTGCGCTCACCGAACTTCTGTATGGTGCCATTGATGAGGTCCCCGACAGTTTCTCCGTTACCCTTGATGTAAGGCTGTTGTAGAAGTTCTCCAACGTCAGCTGGCTTCATAGCAGCAATATGCATGGCGATTTCTCGGGCTGTATTTTTGAATTCAGGATTCTTAGCTACAAAGTCAGTCTCACAGAAAAGCTCAACCATCGTTCCCACAGAGTCTCCGGTGTGGATATAAGAGGAGACTACTCCCGCTCCCAGAGTTCTGCCAGATTTCCTTGAAGCTATTTCGGCCCCTTTTTCTTTGAGAAGTTTGATGGCTAGGATTTCGTCACCGTTGGCTTCTTCAAGAGCCTTCTGACACTGCATGATAGAGAGGCTGGTTTTCTCTCGTAGTTCTTTAATTTGTTCCGTTGTTATCATTTTTGATTTCTTGTTTATCTTGAGATTCAATTTTACCTTTCTTATACGCTTTAACCAATTCGCTTAAAATAAATTGGATACTTTGTCTTGAAGCGTCGTTACCTGGGATGGCGTAATCAATCTCAAAAAAATTTGAGTCAGAACCAGCCAGGGCGACAATTGGGATGTTTAGAAACCTTGCTTCACTAACTGCAATATTTTCCTTCTTTGGGTCCATAACGATAAGAAGCTTTGGTAAAGCCTTGAGAGTTGAGAGCCCGCCGAAATAAAGCTGAAGTTTGGCTATTTCTCTGTCAATGAGCAAGCGTTCTTTCTTGGTATATTTATTGAGCTCGCCCCTTTCGCGCTGTTCTGTTAATTCTGCAAGACGTATGATGCGTTTCTTTATCTCGACAAAGTTGGTGAGAGTCCCACCTATCCAGCGTCCGGAAACAAATGGCATTTCTAGCTCGCGTCCGGATTTGATAACCGCTTCTCTGGCCTCGCTCTTACCTCCGACAAAAAGGGCCATAGCTCCTTCTTTGCCTTTAGATTCTACAAAAGCAAGTGCTTTCTCAAGCTCCTTACTGGTCTTTTCCAAGTCGAAGATTTCTATTTTGTTTTTAGTACCGAAGATGAATGGCTTGGCAGAAGGGTGGCGGCGGGATTTGACGAAGCCGAAATGGGCTCCGACATTGAAAAGGGTCTCAATCATGCTACCAGTATGATTGAGAGAGGTGTCGCCTCGGACCTTGGTTGTTTGGGTATTTTCCATAAAGCTAAGAGATTGTAGCAGATTAAGCCTTTCTAGACAAGACTTTTTATTCACTCCCTCCAGACTGGAATTCGCCATTAAAATTTTCAAAGGCCCCAATAATGGGTTCTAATCCTCCGGCAAGAATCTTTTCAATATTGTGCCAGTCCTCTTTGATACGGTGGTCAGTGATGCGATCTTGAAGAATATTGTAAGTGCGAATTTTCTCCGAGCGGTCGGCGGTGCCTATCTGAGATTTTCTATTTGCGGAGTATTTTGCAGCCTCCTCCTCCTCCTTTAGTTTCTCAAGTTTGGCTGTAAGGATAGACATAGCTGCTTCGCGGTTCTTGAGCTGACTTCTCTGAGCAGTGGAGCGCACATCAATACCGGTTGGCTTGTGGACAATGCGCACCGCCGTTTCGACTTTGTTGACGTTCTGACCTCCCGCACCTCCAGAACGAGAGGTTTCTATCTCAAGGTCAGTTGGCCTTATATCAATAGTTGTTTTCTTACGCACGGGAAGAATGGCCACGGAAGCAGTTGATGTATGTACTCTACCCATCTTTTCTGTTTCTGGTACTCGCTGGATGCGATGCACCCCTGTCTCATGGCGAAGTTTCTTGTAGACACCCTTTCCTCGAATTTCAAACGACGCTTCTTTGTACCCTCCGCCCATTGAACTCTCGGATATATAAAGAGTTGACACTCCCCAGCCGTTTTTCTCCGCATAGAGGATATACATATCGGCAAGCTCTTTGGCAAAGAGAGACGCTTCTTCCCCACCGGCACCAGCCCGTACTTCTAAGATAATCTCGTTGGGAAATTCTTCCTCCTTCTCTTCCATTGATAGAATATCGTCCATCTGCTTCAATAGAGCTTCTTTTTGGAGAGTAATATTATTTAACTCTTCTTCAGAAAGACTTTTCATTTCCGCATCAGTAGACATGGCTTGCAATTCAACTTCTTCTTTCAATAGGCGCGCGAAACTTTCCGCTAAGTAAGTGGTTTTCTGATTAGATCTGTATTTTTCTAAATTAGGTTCCAAAATCTACTCGGCTTTCTTGGCCTTAGATTGCTTTGTCTTTTTGGGAGTTGCTTTTGCCTGCTTTTGTTTAAAGCGTTCTACTCGTCCGGCAGAGTCAAGAATTTTTTCTTGGCCTGTATAGAAAGGGTGCGTAGCAGAAGATATTTCCACGCGGAAAACTGGGTATTCTTTCTTGTCCTTTTTACTCTTGGCGGTCTCGGCAGTCTTGACGGTTGAAGGTATCAGAAATTCGGTGCCATCTGAATTGTCGATAAATAGCACCGGTCGGTATGTGTTTGGATGTATATCCTTCTTCATGGAGCGAATTATACGAATTTTCTATAATAATGCAAGTTTGACAGAGTCTGTATTTTTTTATTACGTTATAAATTCACTGGGGTGAAAAGATAACGTATACGTTAATCATTACCTATAGGACAAGATTAACATATTTGATAATTGGAGATTTTTTAAGAATTGGAGACTTATTGGGAATTCTAAATTTAGAAATTGAGAGATTGAGAATCTTAGAATTGGAAATTATAAATTCTGCAATGGGTCTATCATGGTTAGCTGGATGTTAGATGCTCGGCTCATGACATCATTTCCATATCTTGCAATATGGTTGGCTGATGAGCATTTTTTCCCAGAATAGTACTTGCAGGCAGCAGTACGCTCGGCTTCATAAGTTCCTGCCGTTGCACCGTTACCAGCGAGGAGAATAGCAGAAGCCATGATGGCATCAGCCGGATTCCAAGGGTCTGATTGCGTGCTTTTTCCTAGATTACTTTTAATCTTATCTTTATCTGAATTGTAACTCCACGTGCCTTCATAAATTATCTTACCCTTACTGTCCTTAGGGAAATAACAACCCCCTGTTCTTGAATTAGAATAACCTCCGAAACATGCCCAAGTTGAGGGGATGAATTGGGTTGGACCCATTGCTCCACCATAACCAGCGATGCCGGCTATCGGACATGAGACTTTTGTTGAAAGTGGATCTCGGCCAATGTTCCCTAAAATATTTTGTAAAAGTGGTAAGTCACGAAGTTGATGAATGCCATTTGACCATATCGTTCCATTACTAATTGTTTTGGTTTGCCCACTTGAGAGGTCAGTAATAATACAGCGGCCGACATTTGACCCTAGGTTAGACTCTTGCTGGAGGATGCCGAGAATAAGGGCCGCCCTGACACCAGTCTTTGCTTGGGCATCCTCAGCGTATTGTAGAGCTGTGCCGAAAGGTATCGCCCCGGCATCAACCAATGGGAAAAGTATCGCCTTAATTTTCGCGGCTTTGGCTTGTCTGTCGGCTAACACTTGGGAATAAGTAACTTCCGCACTTTTGCTCTGGGCCAATAGAGTTTTCTTCTCTGCTTGACTCACCTCAACCTCTTTCTTGGCGGCTTCCATGACAGCCTTCGCTTCTGCGGCGGCTTCTCGCTTCTTGTCGAGAACTATTTTCTCTGCTTCCGTTAGAGCTTTGGTGGTGCGTAGTTCCGCAAAAAGATTTTCTAGAGCGTCTTGGGTAGAAGTATAAGTATCAATATCAATAAAGAATTCAGAGAGGTTGTCGCCTGAGAGCATGACCTCAACCAGTGAGTATGAGTTGATGTCATTGGTCTTTCTTAAAATATTGGCAATGGCATCCTTACCTTTGTTGATGCGGTTATCAAGAATGTTTATCTCAGATTGCTTAATGGTGATATCTTTTGAAAGATTAATAATGGCGATATTCTTGGCCTTGATGTTGGCCTGAGCGGCATTAATCTTGGCTGTCAGAACCGCCACATCTCGGGCAAATGAAGCGGAGAGCTGTTTGGTCTGGTTGAGTGTTGCTGTCCATTGTTCTATCTCTTTATTGCAGGCGGCAAGTTCCTGTTCAAGTTGGTTGCGTGACTTTCCAGAGGTGTCCGAGGTACAAGCGGATTGGGCAGATGCAAAAGTAAATGGTAAACAGTAGACAGTAGACAGAATTAAAAATGTTAAGAACTTACGCATGTAATTAGTACATAGCACATAGTACACAGAAGAATTCGTATTCAACTGTTTACCGACTATCGTTTACTTTCAATTCTGCAGGAGTTCCTTCTTCACCCTCTACTTCCTCCTTACCTCTCTTTTCTGAGACTTCAATAGTTGAGAGGTCAATAGGTACGGCTTCCTCTTCTTTCTCTTCGCGAGGAGCAGATATGGTGACGATGACTTCTTCTGGATTAATCTTAAGTTCAATTCCGTGAGGAAGCTTGATCTCTTTGGCCAGTATCTGGTCGCCGAATTGAGCCAAGCTACTTACATCAACAATGATGTGGTGAGGAAGGTCCTTGGGCATAGCTTCAATCTTCAATTCATGGACAACTTTCACAAGAATGCCACCAAGGTCTTTGACAGCTGGCGATGATCCCTCGAATTCAACTGGTAGAGAGACTTCAACCTTGTGCCCCTTCTCGAAGACATAAAAGTCCGCATGGCGCGGAACTCCTGTGACTGGGTCTAGGTCTACTTCGTGTATTAGACTTTCCTTATTATTACCATCAGGCATATCAAGTATTACCACACTTGACTCTCCTGCCTCCTTCCAAACTTTCAAAAAGTCTGCTTGTCGGATTGCTATAGGTGTGGATGCTTCCTTCTTGCCATAAAAGACTGCTGGGACTTGCCCCGCTTTGCGGATATCGGCTGGTTCGGTATTAATATTCCGTATTTCTGCCTTTAATGTAAGCATAAGATCATTTTAGCACAAAATTAGCATAATAAAAGCCCTATTCTACGGCTATATGTGATTCTAGGTATTCGAGAGTGCCATTAACCTTCTTGCCTGGGTTGAAGATATTTAAGGGGTCGAATATTTGTTTGACCTTTTTGAAAAGCTTAAGGATTTCCGGACTGTACATTTTATTTAAATACGGAGTGCGGATGATACCGTCATTGTGTTCCCCCGTTATAGAGCCTTGATACTCGGCTACCAGAGTATAAAACTTATCTGCCACCGGTAAGAGCTTCTTTCTCTCACTCTCCTTACTCAAGTCCATAAGTGGGATGATATGGAAATTACCATTGCCAGCGTGTCCGGCAATGTTGGCATCAATTTGGGCATCTTTTAGAATTTTCTTGGCTTTCGGTAGGAATTTTGGAACTTCTTCTACCGGTAGGCAGAAGTCGTCAATAAACGGTACTGTTTGCTTATTTTTGACAAGCTTTCGAAGAAGGTTAAACGACTCTCGACGCACGATCCAAAACCTTTCTTCTTCCGAATCTTTCTCTATCACTCTGTGCCAGATCTTGAATGGCTTAATCTCCTTAACCATCTTCTCTACCTTCTTTTTGACCTCTTCTTCTGATTCCTCTGCTACTTCGACGAGCACCACTAGTTCTGGAAGCCCCATCATCTCGATACCAATAAGCACTTCTGGCAAGAACTTGGCCGCAAAGGAAAATAGATTTGTGCCAGCTTTCTTCGCAATCTCTGGCATGAAGCGAATACCAAGGTTTATAGTATCTTTATCAAATATCTCAAGACTCTCCGGCTCATATGGCATAAGCGCATTGACGACAGCGGGCATGTCGTTCCAAGATTTAAAGAAAATTGCAATAAGGTCATGATGAGTCTTGACCGAGACAAGACTCACTTCTGCTTCAGTCATAATGCCCAAGGTCCCCTGTGCTCCGGTAAGAAGTTTGTTGAGGTCGAAAGTACTCTCGGCCCCTTCGACAGGCTCAGGATAAACATTCCAGAGATAATAGCCGGCAGAGTTTTTTGACACCTTGGGTTTCGCATCCTGTATTAATTGCTTATTGTTTTCTAGTAAATTGTAGATTTCTTTGTAAATACTTCCTTCAAAGTCGTTCTGAGTAATTTTTACTTCCAGCTCTGCCTTATTGAGAGGTTTGACCTCATAACTCCTACCGTCTGAGAAAACGTATATAGAGCTTTCTACAAAATTTTCCATCTTGCCATAACGAAGTGTTTTTTCTCCCCCGCAATTATTGGCAATCATGCCGCCTAAGGCACACATGTTTTTAGACGCTGTGTAGCATGGTAGGAGAAGATTTTTCTCCAAAGTTTTTTTCTCGAAGTCTCTGTAAAACATTCCCGGTTCTACTGATGTGCCGTCCCGTTTCACCTCTCCCACTTGATTTAAATATTTTGTTACATCGACAATAATAGACTCATTTAGCGGTCCCCCAGACATGTCAGAGCCAGCTGCACGGACGGTTATAGAGAGAGTTGGGTCAGAACTTTTGTTATCATTGACGAACCTTACTAAACTCTCTATATCTTCCCCGTCTTTTGGATAGACGACTAATTTGGGCAAGACCTTAAACAAACTTGCGTCACGGCTATGAGTCTCGAGAGTTCTGGCATCGTCCAAGACTTCTCCCTTAACCACCATTTTTACATCTTCTGCTAGACTCATATCTTGTTGAAAAGTTTCAATTTCTTTTTCACAACTTCTTTCATATTCTCCACCGCGGCTTCCATAAATTTATATGGAGCTATTTCTCCAGACTGCACAGCTTCCTTCAAACCCTCTTTGTATGCAAGTCTTAATTCGGTGTTTATATGTACTATTCTTATACCCGCATCGATAGCCGCAATAATTTCTTCATCACTGTTTCCTGAGGCGCCATGGAGAACTAATGGAATCTTAACGGCGTCCCTGATCGCTCTTATAAGTTCTATATTAAGTTTAGGTTCTCCTGTTGTGACGATGCCGTGGACATTGCCGACAGCTGGGGCCAGAAGATCAATTCCCGTTTCTTCGACGAATCTTTTGGCATCTTTTGGAGTAGTTTGAGTTACTCCATCAGGTACCCTGTCTAACACTTTTGATGACTTACCGATAAAGCCCAGTTCCCCCTCTACCAGCACTCGGCCGCCTGAATATTGGACAATATCTTTGGTAATAGAAATATTATCTTCAAATGTCTTATCCGCCTCATCTATAATGACGCTGTCTACTCCAGCATCAATTGCTTTTCTAGCTTTCTCTACGGAGTAAGTATGATCTGCGTTTATGTAGACCGACAAACCGTTGCCGCGGGCCACATTTACCAGAGAAACTATCTCTTGGAGTCCAATGAATTCCCTTTCCCCTTCAGAGACGCCTATAATTACTGGGACTCCAAGTTCTCTTGCGCCTTCAACAACAGCCTTGAAACCTTCTGAATCCGATATATTAAAATGGCCTATTGCAATGCCCCTTTTTTCAGCTTCAGCAATACACTCGCGTAAAGTCATGCTACAATTTTAACACAATGCAGGATTTTATAGCGATTGGGGATACAGTTGTCGACGCGTTTATCAAGCTCAAAGAGGCTGAAGTAAATAAAGATCGATCAAAACTCCTTCTATCCTTCGGCGACAAGATTCCCTATGAATCTGTTGAAGAGGTGTTTGCCGTAGGTAACAGCGCCAATGCCGCTGTGGCAGCCGCTCGGCTAGGCCTGTCTTCAGGTTTAATCACCAATTTGGGTGCTGACAATAATAGCGAGAAGTGCCTAGCGCGGCTAAAAGAAGAGAAAGTTTCGACAGGGTTCGTATCTGTGGAGGAAGGCAAGAAAACCAACTATCATTATGTACTTTGGTACGGCGACGATCGCACCATTCTCGTCAAACATGAACATTATAACTATCAATTCCCCGCACTTGGCGGTCCAGCTTCCAAGTGGCTTTATCTCTCGTCCCTTGGTGAAGACACCATGATATATCATGGAGAAATCATAGAGTATTTAAAAAAGAATCCAGAAGTAAGTCTGGCATTCCAACCCGGAACATTCCAGCTCGAGCTTGGTGCGGATAAATTAAGAGATGTTTATACACGTTCCAAAATAGTCTTCTGCAATGTCGATGAGGCGGGGCGTATTCTCGGTATGGATACTTTGGGTATTGAAGAACTTTTAAAAAGAATAAAGGCTCTTGGTCCGGAAATGGTTGTTATTACTGACGGACCGAAAGGCGCTTACGCGTATGATGGGACAAATATTTATCAGCAACTTCCCTACCCCGACATCAAACCGCCGTTTGAACGCACTGGCGCTGGCGACGCCTTCGCTTCTACCGTAGTGGCGGCTCTAGTGCTTGGGAAGGATTTGCTCACAGCCCTGCAATGGGGAGCAGTTAATTCTATGTCCGTAGTCCAGCAGGTTGGTGCCCAGAAGGGTCTTCTTACTCTAGAAAAAATCGAAGAATATTTGAAATCAGCTCCTTCAGAATTTAAAACAAAGAAGTTGAACTAGCGTTTCAAAATTTTCCTTACCGCTTCTACTATACTTTTATCATCCATACCATAGTATCTCATAAGCTCTTCTTGGGTGCCGGACTGACCGAACTGGTCATCTACTCCAATAAACTCTATCGGTACTGGGTAATTTTTAGCCAGACACTCCGCCACAGCTGAACCCATTCCTCCTCTTATTTGATGTTCTTCGACAGTCACAATTCCTTTGACTTTTTTTGCTAACTCCACTAGAGCTTTTTCATCCAATGGCTTGATGGTAGAGAGATTCATTACAGTCACAGAAATTTTTTCTTTCTCTAATTCTTTAGCAGCAAGCAAGGCTTTATACAAAAGTGCGCCAGTAGCGATAATTCCAACCTTAGACTTCTTCCCTTCCCAAAATATTTGTGCTTTGCCGATTTTAAATGGAGTCTTAAGAGTGGTCATCACTGGAGTTTTCTCTCGAGCCAGACGTATATAAACAGGTGTGTCGGTATCTACCGAATCCTCGGTAGCCTTCTTGGCCTCCACTGAATCACAAGGAGAAATGACAATCATACGTGGCAAAACGCGAGTGATAGCAATATCCTCAACAGCTTGGTGTGTCCCGCCATCCGGACCGACAGAGATCCCGGCATGAGAGCCGGCAATCTTCACAGGCCTGTCGTTATAGCAAATTGTAGTACGGATCTGTTCCCAATTTCTACCAGGAGAGAACATGGCGTATGAACTTATAAATGGAATTTTTCCCATGGCTGCTAATCCTGAAGCAACGGAAGCGAGGTTCTGTTCAGCCACACCCAATTCAATAAATCTGTTCGGGAATTTCTCCGCGAAAAGATTCATCTTGGTAGACTCGGTCAGGTCAGCGCACAAGCCAACTACTTTTAGATTCTTTTCTCCTGCCGCCAAAAGTCCTTCCCCGAATCCTTGGCGAATAGGGACTTGCTCGATTTTCTCGTCGAACATTTTGCTATTGAGTTTTAATTCTGGGTTAAGCATTGCTTATATCGAACTATTCATGCTCGCTTCTTATCTTACCTCCTAAGGTGCGTAATTCCTTAAGAGCCATATTGGCCTCCTCTCTATTCGGTGGCTTGCCATGCCAGCGGTAATCTCGCTCAAACTCCTTCACCCCCTTACCAGCAATAGTATGAGCGATGATAACTGTCGGCTTACCAAATATTCCCTTGGCGGCTTCAAATGCGTCAGCAATTTCTTCCATATTGTGCCCATCTACTTCTATGACATGCCAATTCCACGCCTTCCATTTCTCCGACAAGGATTCTAGTGGCATGACATCTTCAGTGTAACCATCTATTTGGATATTATTCCTATCCACTACGGCGGTAAGGTTGTGAAGCTTCTCTTTCCCTCCCAGCATGGCCGCTTCCCAAGTCTGCCCGCATTCATTTTCTCCATCAGAAAGCATGACATATATTCTACGAGAACTTGTCAGGCCATGGTCTATCTTGTCAGAGAGAGCCATGCCCACAGCTTGCGAAAGGCCAGAGCCAAGTGGTCCGGAACTAGTCTCAAGCATTGGCAAGAAGTCTCTGTGTGGGTGGCCTTGTAGGCGGGTGCCAAACTTACGCAAAGTCTTGAGCTCACTTATTGGGAAGTATCCCGAATGAGCCATGGTAGCGTATAGAAGCGGACAAATATGGCCATTAGAGAGTACAAACCTGTCTCGCTCCGGCCAATCAGGTCGCTTCGGCTTGTGGTGCATCGTGTGGAAAAATAGAACCGTAAAGATATCCGCCATATCAAGAGGTCCGGCAGTATGTCCAGAGCCTGCTTCTACCAGCATCTCGATGATAGAGATTCTGATTTGATTCGCTTTCTCTTTGAGTTCTTCTATTTTGTCTTCAGCAAGGTCCATAATTGTTTAAAGTGTGAACCGACTATCAAGCGGTCAGCTCCTAATTCTAAAAGCTTTTCATAATTACTGGGAGTTACTCCTCCATCGACCGCTATAGGTAGATCTGGGTATTTCTCTTGGAGTAATCTAATTCTATCAAATACTTTCTCGTCGAGCTTGTGTCCTTGTTCTCCTATCTCGTCAATACTCATGACATGCACGAAGTCTACGAAATCGAGGAATGGCAGAACTTCGTCAAGGGATTTATCAAGTTCTATCGCAAGACCAATCTCAGCCCTATCTCTGTATTGTGCCAGGGATACTCCGGCAGTATGTACAGAGAGTCTTTTTGCCCCCCTCTCTATCCAACGGTCCATAATTTTATAAGGTTCCTCTACCATGAGATGGACTTCAAAATCACGATTATTTTTTATCCAGATATCATCTTCCAAAACATCCATATGGAAAAAGATAATTTCAGAGGGCAATGTGGATAGCTGCTCTCTTAGGTCATCTGCATCTTTCGGCAGAATGGCTGGAATAATTTCATGCATATGTGAATCATTCTAGCAGACTATTTTATTAAGGTGTAAACAACTTTGCATAAATACATTATAATAAAGCTATAGCATAATTATAATGTAGCTGAGTCAGTTTCCTGTCTTATATGTCCAATTTGGCAATACGCCTAAGATGGCGTTCTTCACCGGGGAACTTTGTATTAATCCACACTTCTACTCCTGTCAGCATCTCTGTTTCTGGGACTATTCCGGCACCGATAGAAAGGACATTGGCGTCATTGTGCTCGCGCGAGAGATGGAGTGGCTCGTGCCCGCCTCCGTACCAGACGGCGGCTCTCACCCCCTTGAATCTATTGGCACACATCGCTTCTCCTTGGCCTGATTTGCCAATAATAATTCCCCTAGCATCCTTATCGTTCATAATCGCTACGGCCACAGGCTTTATAAAATCAGGATAATCATCGTCCAAGTTGAACTCGTATGCTCCGCAGTCCGTCACCTCATGACTCAAAGTCTTGAGATAAGCAATAATCCTTTCCTTTGCCTCAAATCCTGCGTGATCGGAACCAATGAAGATCCTCATATCATTTTATTTGGTTGCCCAATTTGACAACATGGTCAACCAAGGTATATGCGTACCCCATCTCATTGTCATACCACGCAAGCACTTTGACGAGGTTGCCTCCAACTACTCGGGTGAAGTTTAAATCAGCGATAGAACCGTATGGGCTACCCAAAATGTCAGTTGAAACCAATTCTTCCTCCGTGGCTGTAAATATGCCAAGCCATCGTGCTTGAGTCGCGGCTTGTTTCAAAATATTGTTGACCTCCTCGGTGGTAGTTGGTCGCTTGGAAATAAAAGTAATATCCACCAATGACCCGGCTACTACCGGCACGCGGACAGAAATACCATCAAATAATCCTGTGAGTTTCGTAAAGGCCTTGGTCACGGCGATGGCCGCCCCTGTTGAGGATGGGATGATGTTTTGTGCCGCCGCTCTTCCCTCTCTAAATCCCTTTTTGGATGGTCCATCGACGAGAGACTGACTAGCAGTGTATCCATGAGTAGTATTGAGCACAGCCTTCTCTATCCCCAATGCTTCATCAAGGATGGCAATAATAGGTGAGCCTGCATTGGTGGTGCAAGAAGCGTTTGAAGTGATAATGCATGTGTTCAATTTCTCTTCATTTACTCCCATGAGCACCGTGGCGCCCTCTACTCCGGCCATAGGTTCATCCTTCATCGGAGCGGTGACCACTACCCTCTTGGCCCCGGCATCTAGATGAGCTTTGGCCCCCGCATAACTTGCGAATAAGCCTGTTGATTCTACCACCACATCTATATTTAAATCTTTCCAAGGCAGTTTCGCTGGATCTCTCTCTTGCATAAACTCTGCTTTGAGCTCTCCATTCCACTGACCATAAACACTATCGTATTTTAGAAGGTATTCGATATTTTCTTTATCACCAAGATCATTTACCGCCACAACCTCAAGTTCAGGTCTTACTGCGGCCAATTTGTAAAACGCCCTACCGATTCTGCCCACACCATTTATCGCAACTCTAACTTTTTTCTCCATTAGGCTTTAAATTGTAACATGTCCTGACTTATCTTCTTGGAATCATCAGCGTGAGAGTGTACATCTACCTCATAGCTCGTGTTCTGGGCTTCGAAGAAATTTACCAATTCATAAACATCAGTAGCTGTACCCATCCACTTGGCCGGGTTGGTCACTCCATAGTGTTTTGGCAGGCCAAGCTCTTCCAATCTCCTGTCAGTGACATACTGTACATATTGGTTTACATACTCGGCGTTTAGGCCAAGAATACCGTTCGGGAACAAGTCTTTATTGTAAGTGGTTTCAAGGTCCACTCCTTCAATGATGAGATTTTTTATTTCATTGGCAAATTCTTCCGTCAGAAGTTCTTGATTCTCCTCTAGTACCGTATGCACTAGGTTTATGCCGAACTTCAGGTGAAGGGATTCGTCTCTGATAACCCAGTTAATCATTGAGCCGAAATTCCTGAGAATATTTCTCTGGCGGAAGGAGAGTGCAACCATAAATCCAGAATAAAACCAGACGCCCTCCATGACGATGTTGGTCGCCACCAAGTTCCTGATGAAATCCTTCTTGCCTTCCCCAGTTTCAATGTTGATGGATTGATCGGTCATCCTCTTCATATATCTGTTGATATAGTTTTCCTTGGCCTGCATAGAAGGTACATTGAGATGGATGTTAAATATTTTGTCTCTTTCAAAGAATGGGAAAGTTTCCAAGACGTATTCGAAAGCTACGCAGTGGTTGGCCTCCTCCCACATTTGTTTAGCTAGATAAAGATGGCACTCTGGAGATTTGAGATAAGGATAAATACCGAGAGCGATGGAGCGGTTGACGATAAGCTCCGCCGGGTTGAAGAATGCCATCAAGAACTTGACCGCATGCTGTTCGTCGTCCGTCATCTTCTCCCAGTCTTGAATGTCTTCTTTGAGCGCTATTTCATGAGGGAACCATGTGTTTCTTACGGCTTGGTTATATAAGTCATAAGCCCATTGATAGCGAATGGGGTGAAGGTTCGTATCGTCTGGGGAAGTTTTTCCTATGAGCATGGTATTTTCTGTTTACTATTTACTAAATCATTGGCAACTGTCACAAAGGTTCTCTTCCCCTGGGTCAGAAACATGAATATTATACTTAGGTATTTCTACCTCAACATTTGATGCTTCTTGTTGTGGTATTTGAGCAAAAGCCATAACTCTAGATGGTTCTGTCTTCTCTATCACAATTTCTTTTTCCTCCGATTCAATAGGGTCAATCATAACAGGTAACGAAGCTGGTATTATTGGTGGAACTATTGTCGGTTCTGGTGCTTCTGCCGGCAGAGCAGAAACCAAGTTTTGGAAACCCCCAGAAATCTTCTTGTCGTTCAGTACCGCGAATCCCCTCTTGCCTATTATCTCGGCCTTGTTGACATGCGTGGTTGATTGCTCGGCATTGTGTCTCGGCTTCATGTGCAAGTAATAGGTAGATTTGAGACCTTTCTCCCAAGCAGTTGAATAAAGCGCCATAGTCTCATCTACATTCCTAGTTTCCAGATAAATATTTCTCGAGATTGCCTGATCGAACCACTTCTGGGCGCGAGCCGCCACTTCGATATAAGCATAAGGGGAATTAGTGAAAGAAGTTTTATAAACTTCCCGGATATGCTGAGGGATGATCTCGATATCGCCTATATCGCCTCTGTTTTCTATAATCTTTTCCTTGACTTCATCCCAGATATCAAGATTTTTGAGATCACGCACTAGGTTATGGTTGATGTCCAAGTATTTGCCGGAAGTCTTGTTTCTTGAGAAAACCTGTGAGAAACGGGCATCCATGCCGGGCACTGTGCCGGCCAAAAGTCCAATATTTGCATTCGGAGCGACAGCCATGAGAGTGGCGTTCCTGATGCCATTTGCCACCTTGCCTCGTAAAATATCCCAATCAAGTCCGCGATGGTGACTTGTTTTATCAAGCTTGAGTTCCATACCACGATCGTTCTCAAGGACTCTTAACGAATCTATCGGCACCATACCTTTAGACCAACCAGAACCTGGGAAATTCTTGTAAACTCCGCGAAGAGTGGCCAAGTTGGCGCTCTCATCAATAGCCATATATGAGATAAATTCAAAAATACGATCAGCGAAATTGTAAGCGTGGATACTGTCGTACGGTAGGCCGAGCTTCTCAAAAACATCAGCCACGCCCATGACACCAAGACCAACTGCGCGATTCTCGGAATCTGACCGACGAGCTTCCGGTAAGGTCAAAAGATTTGTGTCTACTAAGTTGTCTAGGAACCGTACTGTCATACGGACGGTCTCCTCCAATTTCTGCCAATTAACTTCTCTGTTGTTGACATGTTGGGCAAGATTTACGGAGGCGAGGTTGCAGACAGCAATATTTTCTCTATCTTGGGGCAAGCAGATTTCAGTACAGAGATTACTCATGTGTATCGTGCCAGTGTTATTGTTGAGCGCTCGCAGGTTGATGGAATCTTTCCAAACAAGCCATGGATGTGATGTGGTCTGAAGAGATACGATAATTTTTCTCAGAAGTTCTTTTGCCTGAAGCTTTTTGTACATCCTCATCTTGCCTTCCTTGGCCATCGTAACGTATTCCGTGTAGCGTTTAGAAAAGGCACTACCGTAGAGCTCTACTAAATCCGATGTTTCTTTCGGATCAAATAAGTACCATTCTTCATCAGCGCTAACACGCTTCATGAACTCATCCGATATATAGACAGCGGTGTTGGCAGTGCGCATACGAGCATAGTCATCACCGGCATTGTGCTTCCAGTCAATAAATTCAGTGAAGTCCATGTGCCAGTTCTCCATATAGAAGGCCAGTGCACCCTTCTTCTTGCCACCACGTTGGATGGCTCTAATGGCCGTATCCATTATCTTGGCAAAAGGTGTGGGGCCGGTAGAAGCACCCCCTCCGGCGGCGACAAGAGGAGAACCGGAGGCGCGTAGCTTGGTGAGAGAAACGCCTAATCCTCCACTCATTTTTGAAAGAAGCATCACGTCAGAGACGGATTTGGCAATATGCTCCATGTCATCTTCTACTTGGAGGAGAAAGCAGTTGGAGAGCGCCGGTCTGGTCGTGCCAGCACCAAGGTTGCATGATCCTCCAGCAATGAAGTCCATTCGCGACATCTTGTGATAGAACTTCTTGGCCCATTCTGTCGGATTCTCTTCGTTATAAGAAAGTCCCATAGCCACACGCATGAAGAAATATTGAGGAGTCTCAGTAGGTTCTTGTTTGGCGTTCTTGATTGAATAGCGATTAAGAAGTCCCGAGAGTCCCGCATATAGGAAGAGTTCATCACGCGAGAGATCTAGAGTTTCCGCGAGTTCTCTTAGATTGAAAACCTCTAACATCCGCTTATCAAACTTGTTATTCTTCGTGCCCTCTTCAATATGGGTTGGAAAATATTCCTTATGCTTAAGCGCCAAGTCGTTGGCATCGTCTTCATCGTAGTCTCCTACAACTTTTTTATAAATAGTCTTCAGAAGAAGCCTCGTTGCGATCTTGTCATACTCTGGATCTTGTTGGACGTTTTGAATAGCCGCATTGATGGTGGCCTGATCCATCTCTTCAGTAGAGATGCCGTCGTATAGAGTGAGGCGAGTCTCGGTGGCGACTTGAATTACTTTTGAGATAGGGTCCAGAAGTCCTTGAGCGGCACGTTCTATGGAGCGGTTGATTTTGTCGGCGTTGAAAGGCTCTTTGGTACCATCGCGGTGGGTTATCTGTAGTGACATAAGTGATGGTTGGAACATGTCTAAATCGTTCTGTAGATTTTACAAAAGAATGAGTACTAAAAATAGTGGATAACAGCTAATTTCCAGTGCCAAGATACAGACGAGAGCCTGTGTCAATGCCTAGTCTTGACGCATCTCCAGAATTGATTTCCAACACATATTTTATAGGACTTGGCGGGTAGAAAAGTTTCGGATAAGTATCAGGGTCTATCCCACTTTGTACTCCAGCCACGGTCCAGTCAGAATTGATCCATACAATGTCTATAGGGTAATTCATATCGTACATCCAAAAACCATAAAGCCCAGTTTCATCAAAAATAAAAAGTAACCCTTGACCGCTCGGAAGCGTTTCCCGTCCAGAAAGTCCAATACTCCTTTCTTCATCCGTATCTGCTATCTCGACTGTGATGGTTGAATCATCAATCCTTAAGGTGTCAACCTGTGACGTTGACACCTTTTGGTAATGTGCGGGAGCAGGTCCTTGTAAGAACATATAGACCGACCAGGCGATAATTGTGATCCCAATTATGAAAAAGAAAGTATTTTTCAAAGATTCCATTGAAATAAGTATAACAAAAACTCCCTTTCGGGAGTTTTTGTTCGATCTAATGTAGATCCTAACCGATTTACTTCAGGCAGCGAGAGAATCTGAAAGATTACTTACACAGAACTCGAGCTGACCTTAAGTAAGACCGTAGGTCTTACATAGGTCGGCGGTTCATACCTGGAGCGCGAGGCTCAAGGGGACGAGCGACGTTGACGGTAAGCTTCCTTCCTTCGTAGTCTTGACCATTGAACATTTCAATAGCTTTCTGAGCTTCTTCGTCATTTGACATCTCGACGAAACCGAAACCCTTAGATCTGCCGGTCATGCGGTCAATTATGATTGCCGTAGAAACGACGGAACCTGCCTTGGAGAATGATTCGCCAAGAGCGGCTTCGGTGGTTGTATAAGGAATGCCACCAACGTATAACTTTGTAGACATCTATTTTTCTGCCGGCATTAATTAAAATCATGTAAGTGCCGGGCCCTCTCATTTCGCGACTCCGTGAGATAGCATGTTATGCCGTCTCACTAAAACATCCTCTCCACGAGAACCTTACATCTTTTTATTATATCACGTATGCGTTTGAAAAGCAAAGGGAAGCACCCCATGTTCATAATGGTGGTTTTTTTGAACCAATCCTTTATCCTCTCCCAGAATAGAAAGCGTATTCCCAGTAGTTCAAGCCCGATTAAGGCTATCCATGAACCTGGGGTAAATGGGGTCAAAAGGGCGATAAGTCCTACAAATATGAGAATAACGCCGGCGATTTTCCTAATCCTTCGATTCTCTTCCAAAATCTTTTTAAGCTTCTCTTTCATCTTGAACGAGAATATAACATAAATTTCTCTAAATGTAAAACTTGGCGGAGGCGCAGAGATTCGAACTCTGGAAGGCTTGCGCCTTACACGCTTTCCAAGCGTGCGCACTAGACCACTATGCGACGCCTCCTAATGTATCACCAGACTATCACAAGTAACTGATTTAATGCATATTTTGATAACACGGAGATGGTAAGCGTGTTACGCTTACCATCTCCCACTTGCTCCGCCTCCGCCAGACATTCCCCCACCAAATCCTCCGAATCCGCCACTCCCACCACCCCCACCGATCCACCAAGGAGGATTTACTCCATTGACCTTACTCGTCTGATAAGCACGCGAGACTACAAAGTCTAAGATCAAACCAACAATCGCACATATTGTTATATAAATAATTCCGGAGAAAAATGCAATACCCAAAACTCCCCCGATAATTCCTCCAGCCCACCAAGATTGAGATCGAGCCAGTATCGCTCCAAGATAAGCTAAGAAGAAGAAAAAGTAAGGGAACCAACGCGACCAATCTATCGCTGTGGGAGAAGAATTATCCGGCATAATTTCTCCCTTAATCAATCCCACAAGCATATTTACAGCTTGAGTTATTCCGCCGTCGAAGTCGCCGGCCTTGAATGCAGGTGTAAGTATTTCTCTAATAATTCTCCCACTCTCTATATCTGTTACAGCACCCTCTAGTCCATACCCAACCTCTATTCGCGTCACTCGTTCCGTCGGAGCAATTAGTAGAAGTAAGCCATTGTCTTCCTTCTCTTTGCCAATACCCCATTCTTGGAAAAGTTTCTCGGCATAGGTCTCAATGGTCTCATCGCCAAGTGTAGGAACCGTCACTACCGATATTTCGTGGCTGGTTTCTCGTCCAAAGTTAGAGAGCGTGGTTTCTAAACTAGAAATTGTTTCGGGTTTGAGAATCGTGGCAAAGTCATTGACATGTCCAGTGGGATTACCGGGAGAGACATAAGCGAAAACACTAGTAGATAATAAACAGTAGATAATAAACAGAGCGACAAATGACCGTCGCATCATTTTATTCAAGATTTACAGACGGAGCCGTTTCTGCACCAGTAACTGCTTCAAAGTATGCTCGTTCACTGAATCCTGTAACAGCTGCCAAGAGATTTTTCGGAAAACGCTTGATAGTAGTGTTGTAAGCACGTATTGCATCGTTGAAACGAATGCGTTCAACGCTAATACGATTCTCAGTCCCTTCAAGTTGCGTCATCAAATCGGCAACATTGGCCGAAGAGTTGAGCTGAGGGTAATTCTCCATAATGACAAGTAGACGACCAAGAGTGCTTTCTACCTGACTAGCCGCGGCGGCCTTGTCGTTTGGAGTTGTTGCACCGGCGTAGCGAGTACGAGCATCCGCGATGTCTCCAAATATGGTCTGCTCCTGAGTAAGAATACCCTTCACCGAATTGACTAAGTTTGGAATTAAGTCAAAGCGTCTCTGATACTGCGTCTCAACCTTAGACCATTCTGCATCTACATTCTCATTGAGCGTAACCAAGCTGTTATAGCCAGAAAATCCCCAAATTACGAATACGACTACGATAGCAATAAGTGCGATTAATCCTTTTTTCATATTTTTATATTAGTTAGGTAGCCCGATTATACAATAAAATTTATCTTCTGTGTAACAACTTATTTTCCAGTGTAATGTTCCTGAAATAGGATTACAACAAACTACATAGGATTACCCCATATATTACTTTAGAGTATTTAATAATTAGTAATCCATACCACCATGATTGTGTGACGCTGAAGATTTCTCCTTCTCTGGTTCGTCGGCGATAGCCACTTCGGTAGTGAGAAGAATGGCCACCGCGGATGAGGCATTCTCTAGTGCGGCGCGAGTAACTTTGAGAGGGTCTATGATACCGGCTTCAAACATATCGGTGACAAACTTATTACTAAGTGCGTCATATCCGGAACTTGCTCCACCACGGAGTACCTCATTTACCACCACACCCTCATCTTGACCGGCATTCTTGGCAATTTGCTTAAGAGGTTCCTTGAGCGCTTCTATAACTGACATATAGCCAGCGAAGAACTCGGCCGTATCGACGCTTTCCTGAGCTTTTTTGGCAATTTTGGATTCTTTGTATTTAATCTCGAGCTTTTTAGAAACTTTTGCCAATGCGCTTCCTCCTCCGACGACGATACCTTCAGAAATTGCGGCCTTAGTGGCGTTGACTGCGTCCTCAATCTTCAATTTGAGATACTTCATCTCGGTTTCTGTCGCTGCACCAACTTTGATAACCGCGACTCCGCCAGTGAGTTTGCCTATGCGTTCGCCGAGCTTCTCCGCGTCGAACTTGGAAGTTGAGCTTCCAAGTAGAATGCGTAAGCTTTCGACTCGAGCTTCAATCTCAGCCTTCTTGCCTTTGCCACCAACGATAATAGTTTTATCTCTGGTAGAAACGATGCGTGATGCACTACCGAGCATGTTGAGCTCCGTCTTTTCGAAATTAAGGCCTGTATCGTCCGAGATTACCTTGGCCCCAACTGTTACAGCGATATCTTCTAATAATTCCTTCTTCTTATCTCCATAGCCAGGAGCCTTGATAGCCAATATATTAAATGAGCCTCGAAGCTTGTTGAGTACGAAAGTGGTTAATGCTTCCCCATCAACATCATCAGCAATGATTACCAAATCTTTCTTGCCAGTAGCGGCCAACTTTTCTAAAAGCGGAATGATTTCCTTAATAGTGGATATTTTCTTGTCAGTGATGAGAATATTTGGCTCGCGGTATTCTGCCTCCATTCTCTCCGGATTAGTCACGAAGTAATGAGAGATATAACCCTTATCGAATTCCATTCCTTCGACAATTTCCGACTCAATACCAGACGACTGAGACTCCTCCACTGTGATAACACCATCCTTCCCAATCTTCCTTATAGTGTTGGCAATGATGGTCCCTATCTCTTCCGACTCAGCAGAAATGGTGGCCACTTGTCTGACCTCAGCATCGCTCTTTATAGGCTTGGCCATTCTCTTCAAGGCATCAACAGCATCATGAGTTGCCGACTCAATACCACGGCGAATAGCCATAGAATTGGCACCGGTCAAAGTCTTCCTAAACCCGGCTTCAACCAGGGCTTGAGTAAGGACAACCGAAGTAGTGGTGCCGTCACCGGCAGAATCATTGGTTTTGGAAGCCACTTCTTTGACAATCTCGGCGCCCATATTTTCAAACTTATCGGCGAGAGTAATATCTTTGGCAATAGTCACACCATCATTTGTAATAGTTGGCGAACCGTAACCTTTGTCCAAGACAACATTTCTACCACGAGGACCGATAGTAATACGGACGGCATTGGCCACGGCGTCTACACCTCGTTTGAGCGCTCCCCGTGCTTCCTCTGCAAATAGAATTTTCTTAGCCATTTTTTATTACCGCTAGAATATTGTCTTCTTTTAATAAATATAATTCCTCGCCATCTTGCTCCACTTCGTCATAACTGTATTTAGAAAAGATTACAGTGTCTCCAACTTTGAGAGATATCGGAACAAGCTTGCCATCAATATGCTTGCCGGGGCCGACGGCCAAAACCTTCCCCTGAGCCGACTTCTCCTTGGTCATTGATTCGGGGAGAATTAACTTCAAAGAAGACTTCTTGTCACCCTTTCTCAGATCTTCTTCTGTAAAAGGCTTCACTAGAACCCTATCACCTAGAGGTGCTATTTTCTTATTCATAGATGCCAACTTTATACCAGAATAGGCCAATAAATTCAAATGGCGTCCTATCAGAGTTATCCTCTCATAGGACGCCATTGTATAAATCGTGGCATCAGTGACACTTGTACAGACTTGTTCCCGACGAATCGTCATAGCACTCACCCATAAGTATTTCAACATTGATGTTGAAGCGAGTCAGTCGAATCAACTCACCAACCTCGTCATCACTCTCTGGTAGAATGTCTAGCTTAGCCATTTCTTCCGCCAGAAGGATGCAATCATCTTTGCCAGCCGAGAACCGTTTGAGTTCTTGTGTCGCCCCTTCTCGCGAACAGAATTCAAGACTTCTTGAGCCACCAGAGAACAGGTAGTACCCATGCTTAAAGCATTCACACAATTCCACGACTCCGGCAGGTACCACAGGCACCTGCCGGAGAACGATGGTCTCTTCTGGTGTTTGGAATCTCGACTTCACAACCCAGCGGACAATCAAGAAGATAGTTGTCCCGAGGAGCAGAGCTGCCCAGAGTGCCATCGTGGCGACGAAGACGCAGACAAATACCAGAACACGGAAGACTTTGAGCACTTATCACCTCACTTTCAAGGTTTCTATCAGAGATTCTACACAAATTATTGAATTGGGGAAATAGGTCTATTTCCGTTTATGTTTATACCTCAAGAGTATATCTGTTGATTGCTTATCTAGGGAAACTGGGGTACTATACTCTAGCAACAAGAGACAGACAATGGTTTATCTTCCATATATCCAAGTTATTTTAAGTATCCTTCTTATCGTAGGAGTGCTACTACAACGCTCAGAGGCAGGTCTTGGGGCCGGTTTCGGCTCTGATAACGCTACTGGAGGACGCTTCATGCGCCGCGGGTTTGAAAAGACCCTTTTTATCGGCACTATCTTGATAGGCATCCTTTTCACCCTCTCCGTGTTCGCTCCACTTCTTCTCAACCGCTAACACAATGCGCTACAAAGAGATTCAGGCTCTCCTACGGAGACGCTTCAATATTCCGAAAGAATACGCCATCCGGCGCGCCATTAATTCATTTACCCACGCAGAAAAAACTGTTTTCTATTTCTTTACCACTCTATTTATCCTCTCCGGAGTTTCTCTAGTTTGGAATGTCAGCGAAGCTTACCTCACAAGCGTTCCTATCAAGGGTGGCACTCTTATAGAAGGAGTGGTCGGCAATCCGCGTTTCATCAATCCGGTATTGGCCCTTTCTGAGGCGGACAAAAACTTAACCACTCTGGTTTATTCAGGCCCGGTGCGTCTAAATGCCAAAGGCGAAGCAGAAAATGACCTGGCAGCGGAAATTTCCATTTCAGATGATAAAAAGGTTTATACCGTCACTTTAGACGATAATGCCCTCTTCCACGACAGCACCCCTGTTACAGCCGACGACATTATATTTACCATAGGCAAGATTATTGACCCTATTATAAAGAGTCCAAAGCGCGGTAATTGGGAAGGTGTGACTATGGAGAAAGTAGACGACAGAACTGTTAAGTTCACTTTGAAGAAAGCGTACACACCATTCATCTACAACTTGACCACTGGTATTTTGCCAAAGCATATTTGGAAGAATGTCAGTGACGACGAATTCTCCTTCAGCCAGTTCAATACTCTACCAGTCGGCTCGGGCCCTTATCAGGTAGAAAGGGTTGAGAGAAACCAAGGCGGTATACCGGATTATTATAAATTCAAGCCTTTTAAGGACACATTGGGTCAAGAACCTTATATAAAAAATCTCGTCTTCCGCTTCTATCCATCAGAAGCATCATTGGTGGAAGCTTACAACAAGGGCGATGTGGAGAGTCTTAGCGGTATTTCTCCGGAAAAACTCTCTACCCTACATATCAAGGGTGGCAATATCATCCAGTCACCTCTTCCACGCATATTTGCTGTCTTTTTCAACCAAAGTAAGTCAAAGGTTCTTCTACAAAAAGAAGTTCGCCAAGCTCTAAACGAGAGTGCTCCTAAGGAATACATCGTAACCACAATTCTCGGTGGTTATGGTACTAGTATTGAAGGTCCATTACCAGCAGGCGTTTACTCATGGGCAGCTGCATCTACTGCAAGTTCAACTGACGAAGAGAATGTCACGCGAGCCAAAGAAATTCTCTTGAAAGCCGGTTGGAAATTAAATGAAAGCACAAGAATACTTGAAAAAAAATTAGGAAAGGATACAATGAGTTTGTCGTTTTCTATCTCTACTGGTGACGCGCCGGAACTCCGCAAAGTCGCGGAGGAACTGGTAAATACATGGAGCAAGCTTGGAGCGAAGATTGAACTTTTAGTCTTTGAGACTGGTGAGCTGAACCAAAGCGTTATTCGTCCGAGACACTTCGACGCACTCTTGTTTGGAGAAGTGGTTGGGAGAGACACCGATCTCTATCCCTTCTGGCATTCTTCTCAGAGAAATGACCCGGGCCTCAATATCGCTCTTTATGCCAACCCTCGCACCGACAAGTTCCTCGAAGAAGCTAGGAGCTCAAACGACTCTGTCGCGGCAGAGAAGAGTTACAAAGCCTTCCAAGCTGAGCTTGGGAAAGATGTGCCAGCAGTCTTCCTTTACTCTCCAAGTTTCTTGTATCTCGTGCCTGACAAACTAAAGGCTGTCACCTTGGGGTCGCTGGCGGTTTCTCAAGACAGATTTATCTCTATACGAAACTGGTATATCGAGACGGATAAAATCTGGCAAATCTTCCTGAACTAACTTATTAAACTTATCTAACTTATCTAACTTATGAACTCCCCATTCTCTTCCGGCCTACGAAATAAAAGTATGCGTCGCCGAACCCAAGCTCCTATATCGCTCAAAAAGCCCGCAGACATTATCCCTCCCATAGGAGACGCTCTACGCATTATCCCTCTTGGAGGAGTGGAAGAAATCGGCAAGAACATGACCGTGGTTGAGATGGGCGATGACATCATCGTTGTCGATGCTGGTATCCAATTCACAGACGACGATACACCTGGCATTGATTACCTTTTACCAAACACTAAGTATTTGGAGGATAGGAAGAGTAAGATACGTGCCCTAGTTATCACTCACGGTCACCTCGACCACATCGGAGGCATCCCCTACCTCATCACCCGCCTCGGCAATCCACCGATTTATACCAGAGAATTCGGTGCCCTGCTTATTAAGAAGCGTCAAGCCGAATTTCCTCATCTTCCACCTCTAGATATTCGTATTGTGGATGCTGGTGACAAATCAATTCCCATATCACCCAATTTCAAGGTGAGATTCTTCGGCTTGACTCACGCTATTCCAGACTCAACCGGCATCATTATCGAAACTCCTTATGGCGATATCGTAAACACCGGCGATGTCAGAGTGGAGAATGAACTCGGTGTTCCAGTTGAAAAGGAATTCAAGCAATACGCAATGTTCAAAGACCGCAACATCCTGCTCCTTACTATGGATTCTACGGGTATCGACAAACCGGGATTCTCTACATCAGAGGCTTCCATATTGAAGAACATTGACGCTATCGTCAGAGATGCTCCGGGCCGTATCATCATCGCCACCTTCGCTTCGCAAGTTGAGCGTATTATAGAATTCTTGAAAAGCGCCAAGCGTTACGGTAAGAAAGTTCTAATTGAAGGCAGGAGTATGAAGAATAATGTTGAAATTATCAAGCACCTCAACCTTGTCGATACTTCGGATATCGTGCCCATCGAGGATATTGAGAAATATCCTCCGAACAAAATCATGATGATTGCCACTGGCGCCCAAGGTGAAGAATTCGCCGCTCTCATGAGAATGTCCAACAAGACTCACAAGTATGTCCGCTTGCAGCGTTCTGACACTGTTATCCTTTCCTCCTCCGTTATTCCCGGTAACGACCGAGCTGTAGACAAACTCAAGGACAATCTCTTCCGTCATGACGCCAAGATTATCACTTATCTTGATTCAGATGTGCACACCTCAGGCCACGGTAAGCGCGGCGAGCTAGAATGGATCCATAAGCAAATCCCTTACAAATACTTCATGCCCGTACATGGCAGTCACTTCAGGCTGAAGATGCATGCGGAACTCTCAGAAAGGCTTGGACGACCTCGCGAGAACATCCTTGTCCCTGACAATGGTTCTATTATAGAAATACGAGACAATGGCAATACCTTCGTGAAGCTTCCAGAGAAAGCTCCTTCGGACGATATGGTGGTTGAGGGTCTCTCTATCGGAGACATATCGGAAGTTGTCATCCGTGACAGGAAGATGCTTGCCGAGGATGGCATCTTCGTCATCATAGCTCTCATCAACATCAGGAGTGGTAGATTGAAAAAGTCCCCCGACATCATCGCTCGTGGCTTCGTCTACCTGCGCGAATCTCAAGAACTTCTAAGTGAAGCACGCAACATCATCAAACATTCTATAGAGAAAATGACCGTAGGTTCTAACCCCATAAACTTCGACTATGCCAAGAATGCTGTGACAGAAGACGTCTCCCGCTTCCTCTTCCAGCGCACAGCCAAGAAGCCCATAGTGATTCCCGTTATTTTGGGAGTTTAACTTAGTTGATTTCTTAATACGTCACCTTCTCACGACCGTGACTAAATAACGTATACATCTAACTAACGCTATAGCGTTTTATAGATGTAGAGGATTCTATTGTCATGTTTTGGAATTATCCCAAGTTGTGTTCCAAGTTATGTTTGACAGTTACTTTGTGGGTTTAGAGATATCCACAGGTTCCACTTGACACACTATAAGCCCGAGAGCATACTTATGGAGCAAGACGCCGACCGCAAGGAAGGCGTTTTGCGTTTTTAGTAAAGTACTGATCCGATAAATATCAGAGTGTTTACGATAAGCCAGAGCGTGTATATGAATACGAGAGGTCTTTCCTTCTGGACGAACCCATAGATAATCCATGGAATATCTAGAACTGCTAGCGTGATCCAAGTTATAGGCTCAATGCCTCCGGCATTCTTCTCTCCATATATGAGCCACAATTGTGGAATCATCATCCCGATAGAAATGATTCCGGATAGATAAAGCACCTTGTCTAAGGATGGATGCGAATCTCTCGTGCGTGCGTGCAAATGATGGAATGCCATGTGAGTAAGTGTTATCTATATTCTACGATATTTCCCACTTCTATTTCAACCTTATCTGCTTTGCGTAAATTTCTTATTTGCTTGGGGGACAAAATATTGAAGTGCGGAGAACAGTCCAGCTTGTGCGCGAGCCACGCTAAGTTATCTCTTGTTGTGAGCCATTCAGCATTGAGCGATAAATCAAATGGTTTAGAGAATTTCCTCAAAGTTTTCTTGCCATTGGATAAGAAGTATTCATGGAAGTATGTCATAGATAGTTCCCTGATGCTTTTATATATGGGTTCGCGGTAACGTAATACTCCATGATTAGTTTTGGAAACCGCTCCCCAGAACTCCCCTTCTTTAAATAGAGCTACCACATGGTCGAAGTCCGGATGTACTGTCACTAGGTCAAGAAGCATGGGCTTCCTGCCTTGTATCCAAAGCGCGGCCGAAGCCACCAAAGCTCCTTCAAAACAGTGGGCCTCATTGCTCTTGAGCACTTCACTGACAGAGCGATGGGTTTCTCCATTCTTCTCAAAATTAAATTTGAGGGAGTTTAGAAAGTCTTGGACTTTAGCTGGAGTATTGAGGCTCTTCAGCAATTGCCATTCTTTGTGCTCTAACCCAGAAATTTCTTGCGCAATCTTTTGTACTACCATTGATATTATTTTACAATATAATTCAAAAGAACTCGTACTTTCAGTATTATAAACTTAATCTTCTTGCCTTTCTCCCCTATTTCTCAAGAGCTCATAGGGAAAGAGTTCTCGTCTAGCAAATATAAGCCCCGGTATAAGCGGTAACCACAAGACGAATCCACGCAACAGAAGCGTGCCAGCCAGAGCGGCCTCGAGAGAAGTGCCGAACAGGACCAGTATCCAAGTACAAGCTCCCTCGAAACCTCCAATACCACCAGGAAGAAAGCTAACAACTCCTCCTATTGAACCTGCCACAAATGCCAGGAAAGAGGCCGAGAGAGTTACTGGTATACCAATCGAAAGCATCAGGACATAGAGAGTGATAGCATCTAGGACAAATATAGCCAAGCGCAGCATACTTGCCTTGATAAATAATTGCACAGGTGCCACTTCTTCGCGTGGGATATCGGACATAACCTCGAGGGTGATCCGTATCATTTTGAAGCGCTTTAACCAACTTAATATACGCAGAGTCCGATGATTATAAATAAAATAAATGAAACCCAGAGTGACTGAAGTGATAAAGACGAGAAAAGCCAAGAGAAACCATATTATATAGATAGGCACAACGCTGTTTAACAAAAATATTGCCACAACTGTCATGACGACATAAGAAACAAGCAACGACAAAATATCGATAGACATGGCCTTGGCCACTACCCATGCTGGTACGCCAATATTGAGCATCTCTCGCGCCACGACAGCGTTCCCCGCCATGCCAATTGACGGGATAAATTGATTTAAGGAAAGCTGCTCGATGGACATCTTGGTCAGTACACCGATTTTGAGACCATAGCCGCCTGGTTTTATTGATATGTGCCACTTGGCCCCATCACATACATAAGTGGCCACTTGGAGCCCGAGAGCTACCAAGAGCCACGAGAACTTGGCATTCCCGATAAGGACAAGGAGTTTCTTGGCCTCCCCGAACTGAGTTGAGACAAAGACTACCAGTCCCAGAAGAACAAAGAGACTTATAAAGAGCCTCGCCTTAGATATTTTGAAGCGGGTTTCTGGGATTTTCATGCGGATGACCGAAACGACCTTTATCAAACAGACATTATAACAGAAATACAAACTCTAACTGTTACGGCTTTAGATATACCGTGAATATATCAAATGAGATTGAAAAAGCCTCGTCTTTCCGATATTCTTGAATAGAATTGCCGGATCGTCTAATGGTAGGACATCGCCCTCTGGAGGCGAGTATCTTGGTTCGAGTCCAAGTCCGGCAGCCAGTTTGAGATAGGTTCAGACTCCGAGGAGCATATAAATCATGAATCCAAAATACACATTAAGAACATCTGAGCAGAAAGACGCAGAGTTTCTTTTCAATGTGAAGATTGAAGCTATGAAGCCAACCTCATCGATTGTGAGAACTGCCCTTGATTACGATAAAGAGTTGGCGGAATATCTAAATAAGTTTGAGCCTGGGAAGGTCCAAGTCATCCAGTTTGATGGAAAGGATGTTGGTCGTTTGAGAATAGTAAGGTCTTCTGAATCTATCTATATTGGTGGAATTCAGATCTTGCCTGAATTTCAGGGAAAGGGAATTGGAACAGCTATTCTAAAAGATCTCATTAATGAATCTGAATCAACAGGAATACCAATTACTCTCGAAGTTCATTACGTTAACGAGAAAGCCATTTATTTTTACAAGAAGATTGGCTTTCAAGAAGTGGGAAACACTGAAAAGCAAATTTTAATGAAGTATGGGTCTTAAAGTCTAACGGCTTAAATTTAAGCATTCCGAAGAGCGTCAAAATGGTAAACTAAAAGAAGCTAAAAAGGCTTTATGGGGTCTCACTGGGTGATTAACGAGACCGATGAGGTCAGCCAACTCGTGATAGGTTATCGAGAGACCTAAATACACAGGGTTACCCTGTGTATTTAGGTGCATTTACATGCGGGGTAAATAGGGTCAGGTACCTTTTGTGACACTACGGGGATGATCGGTGGGTACAGAAGCAAATAAAGAAGTATAATCTAGAAGCCACTAACTGAAAGCTGGGATGGCCAAGAAAAGGTACCTGACCCTATTCTCTTCAAACCGTAATATTCTTGCTAAACTTTTAGATATTTTCTGATTGCTAAGATGCTTGAGAGAGCGCCGATGAGAATGCCAGAGATCATTATGACAAGAGCAATCTCCACGAAGTGTCGCAAATAGTACGAGAAAACATTAAATCCGATAAGGAAATTTTCTGTCTCGGTTCCCAACCAATAAGTCATAGGCAAGAAGAGGACAAGGGTGATAATCCCTGCCACTAAGCCGTAGATAATGCCGAGCACTACAAATGGCCCTTGTATGTAGCTTGTAGAAGCGCCGACCAAACGCATGACCGATATCTCATCTTTGGATATATAAATAGTGAGCCGTATGGTATTGAAAGCGATAAGCATAGAGATAATAGCCAGAAGTATGGTCAGAGCAAGACCCAGACGGTCCGCAGAGTGGATGATGGCTGTTAGTCTATCGATAGCTGCTTTGTTCTGAAAGTAATTTACGCGACTGACGATAGTGATACCGCTTTTAGAGACTGTATTATCCCCCTCTAAGAATTGCGCTACTGAAGCATACTGAGACGGGTCTCTAGCCTTGATGTTGAGTACTGCCCCAAGAGGATTACTATCAAGCTCATCTAGAGCAGCCAAGATGGATTGATCATTGGCATGACGATCCTTGAAGGCAGTGAGGGCTTCTTCTTTGGAAATATAAGTTATAAGCGAGACTTCCGGTAATGATTCAAGAGAGTACTTGATATTCAACACATCTTCTTCTGTTGCTGATGGGACAAAAGTGACATTAATGTCTATTTTGTTTCGCAGTTCATTGAGTGAAGTATCTAGAATGGCGCCAGAGAAAGAAATGAACCCGACAACCGTCAGAGTTACCATCATGACTAGCACCGATGCCAGAGAGACAGTGCCATTTCTCCAGAAATTATAGAGGCCTGCTCGTATAATCCTCTTTAGTTTTGTCTTCAAAAGTTCTTTAATCATATTTATTTATAGTGGGTGAAGTTGAACTACGCATCGTACTTACCTGACCTGTCATCACGTACCACCCGACCCTTATCCATGGCGATGACACGCTTTCTTAGAGAATCTATTATACCTTTGTTGTGAGTAGTCAATATCACAGTAGTGCCGAGGTCGTTGATCTTCTTCAATATTTGGACAATGTCATAGGTGTTCATTGGATCCAAGTTCCCAGTCGGCTCGTCTGCGATAATGACGTCTGGCTCATTAACCAGAGCTCTAGCGATAGCTACACGCTGCTTCTCTCCACCGGAAAGCTCGTGAGGGAAGTTCCAAATTTTAGCCGTCAAATCTACCAGTTCCAAGACGTATGGCACATCCGCTTCTATCTCATCATCAGAGCGTCCAGAAGCCTCCATGGTAAAGGCAATATTTTCGTAAACAGTTTTATCTGGTAAAAGGCGGAAATCTTGGAAGACCATACCCACCCTTCTTCTGAACTCATTGATGGATTTCTTATCTAGACTGTGGATATCTACATTGTCGTAGAGGATACTACCTTCCGTGGGCTTATCCTCGGCTAGAAAGAGTTTAAGCAGTGTCGTCTTGCCGGCCCCTGACGGTCCTACGATAGAGACGAATTCCTTGGGTTCAATTGAGATAGTCACATTATCCAGAGCTACGGAATCATCCGGATAAATTTTAGAAACGCGGTCAAAGAAGATCATGTCATTTTATTTTACCATCCAAGTACCTTACCTTCAACCGCTTGTTATGGTATTATTCCTAATATTATCAAGAATCATCAATCTATGAAAAGAACCATAGTCATAACAGTAGCGCTTGCAGTGGTCTATGGCGCATTTTGGGATAACTTATTTCCCAACCCTAATTCAAAGGTCGAGCTCGGCACTTTTTCAAAAGTATTTAGCGCTCTATCCTTCCCTACCAATATCCCAGACTTTGGAGCCCCAGCGCCAGACAACCGCATTCCAGACCAAGCTTGGCAGACATTTGAGCAATATCGGGAATTCTCTCGTACTCACAATCTGAAGGGTATAAAGAGCCTCTCATACCAACTATCAGATACTTGCCAAGACCCGCTAAAGACAAATGAATGCAATACTCTCATGGACAATGTCTACATCTTTACCCGAGATCTGCTTAGAGATGATTTCAAAGAGACTTATTACGACGAGAAGCAAATAATAATGTTAAGCCACTACTTCAATGCTAGTGTCTATGGCACGTCAGCGCAGGTAGTGCTGTTCTTTACCCAAGATACCGGAGATATCAAACTTCTTGGGATGAAATTCTGTTTTCAAGAAGAAGTATCTGGATCAGCATGTGTAAATACTAACCCGACCACCCGAGACGCAGATAAGAATGGCTGGTGGGACGAAGTAGAAGCCCGCTTTTACAAATAAACCACCCCATACACAGGGTAACCCTGTGTATGGGGTGCGCTACAGGTTTCTATTCTCTCTTCAGGAAATTATTTCAATAGCTTGATTTTGGCTCCTATTTTATTGAGTCTTCCGACAATATTCTCGTAACCACGACAGATAGCATAAACATTATGAAGGGTTGATATACCTTCAGCACCGAGCATAGCGGCCATGAGCATCATAGCGGGGCGCAGAGCTGGCGGACATACTATCTGTGTCGCCTTCAACTTATTGGGCCCATCGACAAAAACTCGGTGCGGATCGGCCAATGTAACCTTGCCTCCCAAACGGTTAAGTTCGGTGAAAAATATTGCTCTATCTTCCCACATCCAGTCGTGTATAAGCGTTCTGCCGATGGCTTGTGTTGCGATAGGTACGAAGAACGGCAGATTGTCAGTGTTTATCCCCGGGTAAGGTTGCGCATGTATCTTGTCAGAGAGGGCCTTGAGATTAGAAGGATAAACAGTGATATCTACCAACTTGGTAAATCCATTATCCGATAGATACAGCTTGGAGAGTTTATACTTCAATCCCATCTTTTCTAATTTTAATAATTCTACTTTCAAGAAATCTATTGGTGCGCGGCAGATAACGAGTTTAGAGCCTGTCATAATCGCTATGGCGATGAAGAACATAGCCTCAATAGGGTCCTCACTATTGGAGTATTCAATATCTTTATTAATATTTGGATTGCCGGTAATAGTCAAAGTTTTGGTCCCAATACCCGCAATACCAATACCTAGTTTTTGTAAAAAGTAACAGACCTCCAAGACCATATAGTTCTGCTGGGCGAAATCGATGATCGTAGTTTGAGGCAAGACTGCGGCGCGCAATATGGCATTGGTAGTGCCAGTATCAGAGGACTCATACATAACCACTTCTTTCTTCGGTTTGCCTAAAACAAAAATATTGTAGTGATTCTCTTCTGTAACTATTTTCAAACCGAGAGATTCTAGGGCATAGCGATGTGCGCTGATAGTCCTCTCGCCCATCTTGCAACCGCCGATATGAGGAAACTTAAAGTTCTTTGACCAAGCCGAAAGCGGCCCCAAGAGCATGAGAGCGGAGCGGATCTTACCTACCGCGACAATATCTATATTGTCGAATCGCAAAGCTTTTGACGGCTCTATAGTTACAGTATGCTCACCAACCCATTGTGCCCTTACCCCCAGACTTTGAAAAACCTCTAAGAAGCGACTGACCTCCTCAATACGGGGAATATTTTTTAAAGTAGTCTTGCCTCTATTTACCATAGCGGCGGCAAACAGGTGCATAGACCCATTCTTGGAAGCATTGGTGACTATCTCTCCATACAACTTCCTACCACCTTCTATCTCGAAGTCATCCCGGTCATCCGTCCAATTTGACATTTAGTACCAACCGAAAGCAAAATTTGAAAGATAAAGACCAAGAGCCAGAGAGAGCAGCCCCATTATCCAGCCGTACTTATCGCTTGTCTTAAGCCAAGTAAATTTCTTGATCGCAATATTCGAGAGATTCATATAGAGAAGCGCTTTGAGAGCTACTGCCCAACCAAGGAAAGAGATAAATCCCGAAGAGAAGTTAGACCAATCCTGATGCGAAACTATCATAAAGACGCCACCGAAGAACATAAACATGCCCATCACAAACCGAAGCGCCGGCACTTCTGCAAAGGAAGTTACCACGGCCTTGAACCACTCTCGGCGCAAGAGCACAAATACACCCATGACCACAAAGTAGACCCCGAACACCTTTGATAACAATATTGTCAGTTCCATAAATTTTTAGTTATTCTACATATTCATTCTACCTTAGTTATGTGCTAACATATTTCTATATGTGGATTGCATATGCTCTCATCTCGGCAGTGTTTGCGGCAGCGGTCGCCATCTTAGGTAAGATCGGTTTGAAAACTGTTGATACGACTCTAGCCACAGCCATTCGTGCGGCGGTTATGGGTATATTTATGATTAGCGCCGCGCTGATACTCGGCAAACTACCAATGCTCAAAACGGTAGACAACAAGACCCTACTCTTTATCATATACTCTGGCATAGCTGGAGCGCTCTCATGGCTCTTCTACTTCTTCGCTCTCAAATACGGCCCAGCCTCCGGTGTAGCCGCACTCGACAGACTCAGTGTGGTATTTGTAGTTATCCTAGCCGCACTATTTCTAGGTGAAGCTATAACACTGAAATCAGGCATTGGTCTAGCCTTCATCATCAGCGGAGCACTGCTCCTAGTTTTTAAATAAATTTACTTTTGTCGTTTTGACTTAGCTTTGACATCAATCTTTTCCTTCTCCTTGATATCACGAAGTACTTCCTCGGCATGCTTTGGCGGCTTCACATTCTGATAAACTTTTTTCACCTTACCGTCCGGACCTATTAGGAATGATGTTCGATTCACGCCTACATATTTTTTACCATACAAAATTTTCTCTCCCCATACTCCGTATTTTTTGATAATCTTTTTATCTTCGTCTGAAAGAATGGTAAATGGAAGCTTATATGTATCGGCAAATTTCTTATGACTCTCCACCGAGTCTTTAGAAACTCCGAGTACTACAGCCTTTATCTTTTTGAAATCTTGGAACTGGTCCCGTATTGTACAAGCCTCGATAGTACACCCGGGCGTATCATCCTTGGGATAGAAATACAATAGAACCCATTTACCTTTGTATGTAGAGAGTTTATGCACCTTCCCATTCTGATCAGGAAGTGAGAAATCAGGAGCCTTCAATCCAACTCTAATCGTCATACTGCCAATATAGCAGAATTTGGGTAAATTAGAAATTAGGTCAATCGCACATTCAGCGAAACTTATTCAATAAATGTGAGCGCTTTCCCCTTCTTCTCTGCACGGCCAGTACGACCTATGCGATGCACATAATCTTCGTAAGTTGCAGGCAAATCGTAGTTGATCACATGTGAGATTTCTTTGATGTCTAGTCCTCGAGCGGCGACATCTGTGGCGACAAGTACTGCGACGATCCCTTTCTTAAAGTCCTCCAACACTCGCTGTCTAGCGTTCTGTTGCTTGTTACCGTGGATTGCGTCAGACCTGACACCCGCTTGTGTCAAAGCCTTGGCGAGCTTATCTGCACCGTGTTTGGTACGAGCAAAGACGAGAGTCTTGTTAAACTCCTCTTTATCAGACAGTAGATCACGAAGCACATCGAACTTCTGCCTGCCTTGTATACGGATGACATCTTGATCTATATTCTTGGCAGTGTCTTGAGTCTTTACAGAAATTCTTACAGGAGTTTTGAGAAACTCATGTATCAGTCCTTCTATCTCGCGAGAAATCGTTGCAGAGAAGAATAGTGTGTGTCTATCCGGTGCCATCTGGCTCATCAAGAGTCTCATATCGCCGATGAATCCCATGTCGAGCATGCGATCTGCTTCGTCGAGCACCACAGTTTTGAATCCTGACAAACTCAAGTGTCTAGACTCTATATGGTCCTTAATGCGTCCCGGTGTACCGATGACGAAGTTGTGTCGTCCACGAAGTTCGCGTATCTGATTGCCCATACTTGCCCCGCCGATAACAACTACAGAGAAGAGTCCAGAACCTTTGGCAAATTCTCGAAGCTCTGCATCTATCTGCATGGCAAGTTCGCGTACAGGCGCGACGATAAGTACCTTCTCTGTCGGATTATTTAGAACCTTATTGATAAGCGGTATGAGGAATGCTCCGGTCTTGCCTGTACCGGTGTTCGCAATGCCAACGATATCTTCGCCTCTAAGTACATGAGGAATAGCCCTGTCCTGTATTGGGGTTGGGTTCTCGTAGCCTTTAGCCAAAATATTTTTCTTAAGTAATGGATTCAATTCGAAAGAATTGAAAGAATGTTCAGGTTTAAAAACCTCAACCTCTTCGGTGATAACTGCTTTATTTATAAATTTGGAAACATCGGAGAAGCTCTTCATTCCCCTTTTTCCAGCTGGTCTACCACCAAATCGACGAGGACCGGAGAAACTATTTCTACTTGAGGAACCACCGCCAAACCTTGCTCCACTATTTCTAGGAGCACCTGGCCGTGAGCCACGTGTGTTGTATGTCATTTTCTATTTGATTAAAGGCCTTGGAGGTTCTGTGTGCCTTTAACATAAACATAAAGGAGGAAACTCTGGAGCCTAGTCCTGCGTGGCCTTCTTGAACTTCGTAGCCTTGGCGTAGAAGTTGGCGAAGCAGGGACTGATTTGTAACTCTTTAAGTATATATCACCTATGTTTGGTTGTCAAGATACCCGATCCCGTAAGCAAATACACAGGGTAACCCTGTGTATTTACTTCCGAATTCAAAAACAAAAGTCAGCCGAGGTTTTGCCAAATCCTTTTCCCCAAAAAATAGTTTTGCCAAAACTTCGTCCGCATTGTTCCGCCACCTGCCCGAGACCATGAGGGCAGAACACCGAAAAAAAATGTCCTTTCCTTTTTCAAGAAAAATTTCACCCCCGCCAAATCAAGAAAGCAAGGAACATTTTTCTTTGGTGTTGCCGAGTGAAGCGAGGCGGGGGTTTATGATGAGTACATCATTCAAATAGAGAGTTAGTCTAAAATCATTTTACTGGAACTACCTTATGGGATTAGAATTAAAAAAGAGCCCCGACGAATCGGAGCTCTTTGGTAGAGAGGGCTCAAGGACGAGCCCGGTGGTGGTGCTGTCTGCGCCCGACGTAACGCTTGCTGAGGTCATTTTCAATGCAAACCACCAGGATGACCCAGACCGCAATCGTCATCATGATCAGGGACAGCGACGCCATCCCTACGAAGACTGGGAAGAGCACTTCGTCACAGTGTCCACTCCACATCCCGCAACCCATCTGGGGCAGGGTTGCCAGGTAGATGGAGATGGCGGACATCGTCACTGCTCCACCAAATGATCCAAAAAATATCTTCAATATTACTTTGTTTTGCGACCCAAGTGGGGCGGAATTGGAACCAGCTTATAGCAGAGCTAGCCCAATGGCAATCCCTTGGTAGAGACATTATAACAGCTCTCTCTCCTTAACGGTCTGCTCTTATACAATTATATATCAAATTTATACAAATGTCAACCTATGTGAGCCAATCCGGAAGCGAATAATTATCAATATTTAACATAAACCTTTTTCTATGAACAAATTCTTTCTTTATGCGAGAAAATCTACCGACGAGCCAGATCGTCAGATTTTGAGTATTGAATCGCAGATTGACGAGTTGAAAGAATTTGCAGAGCAAGAGCAGTTAGAAATTGTTGAAACTTTTAACTAGCAA